>JBKPCH010000198.1:0-7344 GCA_046727275.1 Candidatus Dormiibacterota bacterium | reverse complement strand
CTGCCGGGGCGCGCGCAGGAGTCCCGCCGCCTCCTGCCCGGCGAGCACCGCCGCGGCCCAGCCGGCCGCGCCGGCCCGTGTGGGAGGGGCTGCCCCGCGCATGCTCGACGCAGTGTAGCCGGGTGCGCGGGGTGGTTCGTGGGTGCCAGCCGTGACCACCCCCCACCCCGACCCTCCCCGGCAAGGGGGGAGGGAGCTCTGTCTCCGGCAGCGGTCGCTGCTCCGCCCACCCCCGCGACATTGGAGAGCCGAGCGCTAGCGGCGGTAGAGCGCCCGGCCCTCCAGCTCGTCCTTGTTGAGGCGCTTGTTCAGGTGCAGGCCCTCCAGCAGCAGCTCCATCACCGACGCCTTCACCTCGGAGCGGTCGGGCAGCTGCAGCCGCCTCAGCGCCGCCAGCAGCTCGGGGGCGTCGCCCAGCGTCCGCACGTAGGACGCGGCCGGCATCGACTCGCCGACCTCGACGATCTCGCCGTCCTCGAAGCGCGCCACCAGGTTCTCGAACTGCCCGGCCGCGAAATAGCGGCTGAACACGGCGCTGACCGCCGTGCGCTGGATCCGCTCCAGCACCTGCTCCTCCTTGCCCTCGTCCAGCGCCTCGATCTCGACGCGGCCGCTGGTCGACGCGGCCAGGAAGCGCAGGTCGGAGATGCGCGGCACCGCCACCGACTCGCCCAGCCGCACCGCGCGCCGCACGGCGTTGGCGGCCAGGTTCTCGTAGTTGCCGATCGACATGCGCACGGACACGCCGGAGGACTGCGAGATGTGCGGGCTGCGCCGGGCCAGGTGCGTCATCTCGGCGACGATCTCCTTCATGAAGGGGGGGATCACCACCTCGATGTCCTCGGGCATGGCGCTGCCCTCGGCCTCCATGATCGCGATTTCCTCGCTGGCGGCTAGCGGGTAGTGCGTGCGGACCTGGGAGCCGAAGCGGTCCTTGAGCGGCGTGATGATGCGGCCGCGCGAGGTGTAGTCCTCGGGGTTGGCGCTGGCCACGACCATCAGGTCCAGCGGCAGCCGGATCCGGTAGCCGCGGATCTGGACGTCCTTCTCCTCCATGATGTTGAGGAGGCCGACCTGGATCCGCTCCGCCAGGTCCGGCAGCTCGTTGATCCCGAAGACGCCGCGGTTGGTGCGGGGCACCAGCCCGTAGTGGATCGTCAGCTCGTCCGCCAGGTACCGGCCCTCCGCCACCTTGATGGGGTCGACCTCGCCGATCAGGTCGGCGATCGAGATGTCCGGGGTCGCCAGCTTCTCGCCGTAGCGGCGCTCGCGGAGCAGCCACTCCACCGGCGTCTCGTCGCCACACCTGGCGATCAGGTCGCGGCAGTGCCGGCAGATCGGCGCGTAGGGATGGTCGTTGATCTCGCAGCCCTGGACGACCGGCACCTCTTCGTCGAGCAGGGTGATCAGTGACCGCATGATGCGGCTCTTGGCCTGGCCACGCTCGCCGAGGAGGATCAGGTCGTGCCCCGAGATGATGGCGTTGCAGATCTGGGGGATGACCGTCTCGTCGTAGCCCACGATGCCCGGGAACAGCTCCTGCCCGGCGCGAAGGTGGGTCAGCAGATTGCGACGCAGCTCGTGCTTGACGGTCTCGCGGACGTGTCCGCTGGCCCGGAGGTCAGCGATCGTGGCCGGCTTGGGGACCTTCACCCACCCCACTATAAACTGGACTTGCAGTGCGCTCCCGCCTCCCGGTCGACGTCCTCTACAGCCGGGCCAGGGGGTCTGGCGCGATCCTGGTCGGGGGCCACCGGGGCAATCCCGCGGAGCACCCGGAGAACACCCTGGCCTCCTTCCGGTCCGCCATCGAGCTCGGCGTCGACATGATCGAGTGCGACGTGCACCTCTCGGCGGACGGGGAGCTGGTCGTGATCCACGACCACGCGCTCGACCGGACCACCGACGGCAGCGGGCTGGTGGTGCAGCGGACGCTGGCCGAGCTGCGGCGGCTGGACGCCGGCGGCGGCGAGCGGCTGCCCATGCTGGCCGAGGTGTGCGCGCTGGCCCGCGACCGGGTCGTCCTCTGCATCGAGATCAAGCAGATCCCGATTCCCTACCCGGGGCTGGAGGAGAAGCTGGTCGGCCTGCTGCGCGAGCTGGAGATGACGGGCCAGAGCTGCGTGCTGAGCTTCGACCACCGCGCCGTCCGCCGCCTGAAGGAGCTCGACCCGGAGCTCACGACCGGCATCCTGGAGGGCGCCCGGCCCATCGACCCGGCCGGCCTGCTGCTGGCGTCGGGCGCCGACATCTACGCGCCGCACTACGGCGCGATGGACCCGGACCTGGTGGGCGAGGTGCACGCCGCCGGCGGCGCGGTCGGCGTCTGGACGGTCGACGACGCGGCCGCCGTGGCCTGGTGCCAGGCCTGCCGGCCGGACTCGGTATTCACGAACCGACCCCGCGAGATCCTGCCGGAGTTCCGGGACTGAGGCGGCACAGCAGGCTGACTCCACCCCCCACCCCAACCCTCCCCCGCAAGGGGGGAGGGAGCCCTTTCTCCGGCCGCGCCTCCTGACCCTCCCCCGCAAGGGGGGGAGGGAGCCCTTTCTCCGGCCGCGCCTCGTGACCCTCCCCCGCAAGGGGGAGGGAGCCCTTTCTCCGGCCGCGCCTCCTGACCCTCCCCGCAAGGGGAGGGAGCCCTTTCTGCGGCCGCGCCTCCTGTCACGCGACCCGGAACTGGGTCGCGTGCAGGTCCGCGTACAGGCCGCCGCGGGCCAGCAGCTCGTCGTGGCTGCCGCAGTCCACGATCCGCCCGGCATCCACGACCAGGATCTGGTCCGCCTGCCGGATCGTGGACAGCCGGTGGGCGATGACGAACGACGTCCGCCCGCGCAGCAGCACGGCCAGCGCCTCCTGGACCAGGGCCTCCGTCTCCGAGTCCAGGTGCGAGGTCGCCTCGTCCAGGATCAGGATGGCCGGGTCCTTCAGCAGGGCGCGGGCGATCGCCAGGCGCTGCTTCTCGCCCCCGGAGAAGCGGTAGCCCCGCTCGCCCACGATGGTGTCGTAGCCGTCCGGCAGCCGCTCGATCAGGTCGTGGATCCGGGCCGCCCGGCAGGCCCCCGCCACCTCCTCCTCGCTGGCGTCCGGGCGGGCGAAGCGCAGGTTCGCCAGCACGCTCTCGTGAAACATGTGCGGGTCCTGGGGCACCATGGCGACCGCCCGGCCCAGGCTCTCCAGTGACACGTCGCGCACGTCGTGGCCGTCGACCAGCACGGCGCCCCGGGTCGCGTCGTAAAGCCGGGGCACGAGGTGGCAGAGCGTCGTCTTGCCCGCGCCGGTCGGCCCCACGAGCGCCGTCATCGTGCCCGGCAGGGCCGTGAACGAGAGGTCGCGCAGGATCCAGCCCGAGGGCTCGGCGCTCAGCACGGGGGGCGCCGGATCGCCGTCCCGGACCTCCAGCGACGCGATGGAGACGTCGGCGGGCGCCGGGTACCGGAACCAGACGCCGTCGAAGCGCACGTGGCCGCGCACCGCGGCCAGCGGGACGGCGCCAGCCCGGTCCGCGATGGCGGGCGGCCGGTCCAGCACCTCGAAGACCCGCTCGAAGCCGACCAGGCCGGTGATCATGTTCACCCGGGTGCTGGCCAGGTCGATCAGCGGCCCGTAGACGTGCTGTGCGAGCGTGGCCAGCGCGATGAGGGTGCCCAGGCTGACCGCCCCCTCGAACACGGCCAGACCGCCGGCCAGGTAGATCACGACGGTCGCCAGCGAGCCGGCCAGGGACAGCCCGGCGCCCAACGAAAGCAAGAGCAGCTGCTGCTGCATGGCCGTCCTCCGAAGCCGGGCGGCCCGCTTGGTGAAGGCCCCCCAGCTCGGTGTCGAAGCGGCCGAACAGCTTCACCAGGAGGGCGCCCGCCACGCTCAGGCGCTCCGATATGGACACGTTCATCGCCCCCCAGTGCTCCATCCGCTCCTTGCTCAGCCGCCGGTTGCGCCTCCCGATCCACTCGGCGGGCAGGATCACCAGCGGCGCCAGCACCAGCAGCACGAGGGTCACGCGCCAGCTCAGCGCCAGCATCGCGGCGAGCGTGAAGCTGAGGCTCACGAAGTCCGAGAGGGCGCCGCTGAGCGTCTCGGTCAGCAGGCGCTCCACCTCGTTGACGTCGTAGTTGAGGCGCGACTGCAGCCTGCCGGCCTGGGCGCGGGTGAAGAACGCGAGCGGCATGCGCTGCAGGTGGTCGTAGAGCGAGCGGCGCAGCTCCAGCACGATCCCGGTGCCGATGCGCATCCCCAGCCAGCGGGACACGACGAGCCTCGCGGTGCCGGCGAGGAAGAGCAGGGCCAGGAGCGCGCAGAGCGCGGCCAGCAGGCCGGCGCTGTGCGACGGGAGCGCCTGGTCCACGATCCGGCGGATCACGAGAGCGGGCAGGACCTCGACCAGGCCGCCGGCCGCCGTCAGGGCCAGGTAGACGACCAGCCGCAGCCGGTAGGGGCGGACGAACCGCCAGGCGCGCAGGAGCACGGCCGAGTCGAGCGAGAAGGCTCGCAGCCGGTCCTGGTCCGCCCACATCGCACCCCAGACGCCCATGCGCGCCCCGAGTGTGCACCCCCACCCGGGGATTGCGGCAAGCCCCCGGCGCGGTGGGAGAATAGAGGGGGAAACGCGCCCTCACCGCCGGTGTGC
Source organism: Candidatus Dormiibacterota bacterium (assembly GCA_046727275.1). Lineage (GTDB taxonomy): Bacteria > Chloroflexota > Dormibacteria > Dormibacterales > Dormibacteraceae > CF-161. The sequence goes on along the minus strand of JBKPCH010000198.1, from coordinate 2,717 downwards.
CCATGCCCGGCCGGCCCTCGGGCCGGTGTCATGCTAGCTGCGTGGACACAAGATACCCCCACCCCTCGGTGGGAGAGGTGGGGGTGGAGGGGAGGAGTGGATCAGTCCGGTTCCTTCGACAGCTCCACGCCGAACTTCTTCGCCGCCCTCTCGATCCGCCTGCGGGCCTCCTCGCGGTCGGCCTCGCTCACGCCCTCGACCTGGTCGAACCGGGAGAGGGCGTTCCGCACATGGCCAGCGTCGATCAGCGGCTCCTTGCGCTGCTTCGGGAAAGCGAACGCGCTGTCCGGCAGCTCGTCGCGGTCCTTCTCGGTCAGTGCCATGATTTCCACCTTACGCTGACACCAAATCGGATATCAATACTGACATGCAGAGCTCCGGCGGCGGCTTCGTGAGCCACCTGCTCAAGCCGGTCCCCGGCCAGGCCCTGCCGGCGGTGGCCCGCGCCGAGGGGAGCTGGGTCTGGGACACCCGGGGCCGCCGCTACCTGGACGGCAGCTCGGGGGCGGCCGTCGTCTCGCTGGGCCACGGGCACCCGGAGGCGCTGCGCGCGCTCCGCGAGCAGGCCGGGCTGGTGACGTACGCCGTGCGGGCCCAGTTCACGAACGAGCCGGCGGAGCGCCTGGCGGACGCGATCGTGAGCCTCTCACCCGGCGACCTGGACCAGGTCGTCCTGGTCGGCAGCGGCTCCGAGGCAGTGGAGACCGCGCTGAGGCTCGCGCTCCAGCACTGGAGCGAGCGGGGGCGGCCCGAGAAGGCCTGGTTCATCTCCCGCCGGGGGAGCTATCACGGCACCACGCTGGGCGCGCTCTCGCTGTCGGGCCACCCCGTGCGCCGCCGCCACGTCGAGCCGCTGCTGCACCGCTTCCCGGCCGTGCCCCAGCCGAACCGCTACCGCTGCCAGGCCAGCGGCGCGTGCCCGCCCTGCGACCTCGCCTGCGCGCAGGCCTTCGAGGCCGCCATCCTCGCCGCCGGGCCGGAGCGGGTGGCGGCCGTGGTGGTCGAGCCGGTCGTGGGCGCGACCGGCGGCGCGATCGTCCCGGCGCCCGGCTACTACCAGCGGCTGCGCGAGATCTGCGACCGGCACGACGTGCTGCTGATCGCCGACGAGGTGCTCTCTGGCGCCGGCCGCTGCGGCCGCTTCCTGGCCATCGAGCACTGGGAGACCCTGCCCGACCTGGTGGCCCTGGGCAAGGGCCTGGGCGCCGGCCACGTGCCGCTGGCGGCGGCCGTGGCGCGGCGCCCCTTGATCGAGGCGATCGCCTCGGGGTCCGGACTGATCGCCACGGGCCACACGTACAGCGCCAACCCGCTCGCGGCCGCGGTCGGGCTGGCCGTGCTGGACGTGACCGTCCGGGAGGGGTTGATCGAGCGGGCGGCCCGGCTGGGGCCGGAGCTCGGCGCCGGCCTGGGCGACCTGCTGGAGTCGCACCCGGCGCTGGGCGACGTCCGCGGCCTGGGCCTGCTGTGGGGCCTGGAGCTGGTCGCGGACCGCGGGACGCGCCGGCCGTTCCCGCGCGAGCGCGGCGTGACGGAGCGGTTCCTGGCCAGCTGCCAGGCCAACGGCCTGCTGCTGTACCCGGCCAGCGACGGCGTCAACGACGCCGTGCTCGTGGCTCCGCCCCTGAACGCCGGGGAGGACGAGCTCCGGCTCCTCGTCGCGCTGGTCGACCGCTCGCTGACGGACCTGGAGCGCGAGCTGGCCTCGGGCCGCTGACGGCTGGCCGGTCTACGCGGGCAGGGGGCCAGTACCCACGGCGTGCGCCGCTGACCGGACCTGTAGGGCCCGCACTACCGTGATGACGCCGAACACGATCAGCCAGATGCCGAGGACGAGCGTGAGCGCGTACAGCGAGATGCCCGGCCATACGACCAGGATGATGCCGGCGACGATGCTCAGGATGCCGCTCAGGATCATCCACGCCCGGCCCGGCAGCTCGGAGTGCCCGATCGCGACGAACAGCTCCATGATGCCCTGCGCCGTCCAGTAGATGCCGAGCAGGAGCGCCAGGACCAGCAGGCTCAGGCTCACGTGGCCGAGCAGGTAGATGCCGACCACGAACGACAGAATGGCGAGGAGGGCCTGGAGCGCCCGCAGCCAGCCGTTCTCGACCGGCACGGCGAACGCGCCCACGAAGCGGAAGACCCCGCCCACGATGAGCTGGATGGCGAAGATGATGGCGATCGCCACCAGCGTGGCGTTGGGCCAGACGATCGCCACCAGGCCGACCAGGATGGAGATGACGCCGAAGGCGAGGACCCAGCTCCAGGCTCGGCCGACGCCCCTCAGCGTGGCCTCGATGTCGCGGTCCATGAGAGTCGACATTGGCTGCCTCCCTGAATACGCGGACGCGGTGGGGGACCCCTCCTACAAGCATGACGGCTCGCAGGCCGCCCGGCTAGGTGCGTGGGTCAGTAAGACGGCGAGAGATTCGGCGGCCAGGTGCCCCAGAAAAGTGGGCCGGCGCCGAGGACCGGAGGGAGCGCCCTCCAGGGCGTGAGCGAGGACCGCAGACGCGGGGCCGCGAGATGGGGTGCATGGGCGTCGACGATCCGTCGGCTTACTGACCCACGCACCTAGAGCTGCGGCCGGAAATCGGCCTTCGTGACGAGCAGCAGGAATGGAGACCGGCTGACGGCTGGGCGGCGTCGGAAAGGCCATCGACGGCTGAATGGCGACCATCGTTGGCGGAGGAACCTTTGAAGGGCGCTGAGGA
>JBKPCH010000197.1:0-6161 GCA_046727275.1 Candidatus Dormiibacterota bacterium | reverse complement strand
ACGTCAGCCTGGGATCCGCCGGCGTCGCCGGCCGGCCGCCGGACGCGTCCCTCGGCGCGCTGGTGGCCGAGCCCGCCGGCGTCGAGGCCGCCGCCTGGCTGTGCGCGCTGTTCGCGGCGCCCTGCGTGGTCGCCGGCTGGGGGCTGCTGCGCCCGTTCCGCAGGGCGCAGGCCTGGGGCCGCCTGACCGGCTGAGCCGGCCGGGGCCCGGCCTCAGGCCCGCCCCACCGCCCTCTCGATCGCCTGCTCCACCACCACGCGCACCATCCGCTTGCGCCAGTAGTGGTTCAGGTCGGCGTTGTCGAGCGGCCGGGCCGGCTTCGCCGCCAGGGCCGCCGCCTCGGCGACCACGTCCGGCATCAGCTCCCGGCCCGCCAGGAGCTCGGCGGCCGCCGGCGCCTCCACGGGGTGCGAGCCGACGCCCGAGAGCACGATCCGCGCCTCCGCGACCGTCCGGGGGCCGGCCAGCCGCAGCGCGACCGCGGCTCCGGCGATGGGGAAGTCGATCGAGCCGCGGCGGCGCAGCTTCACGTAGGCGCTGGCCAGGCCGTCCGCGGGCGGCAGCCGGAGCGCGGTCAGCACCTCGTACGGCCGCTTGGCCAGGTAGTCGATGCCGTCGTCGCGGTAGAGGTCGGCCGCCGGCAGCTCGCGCGCGCCGTCGGGGCCGGCCAGCACGACGGTCGCGCCGAGCGCGATGGCGACGGGGGCGGTGTCGGACGACGAGACCGCCCAGCAGCGGGGGCTGCCGGGCGCGACCAGGCAGATGTCCCCGTCCTTCTTCAGGCAGAAGCCGATCGAGCGCCGCCACTCGTACGTCATGTCGTAGTAGTTGCAGCGCGTGTCCACGCAGAGGTTGCCCCCGATCGTGCCCACGTTCCGCAGCGGCGGCGAGGAGACGAGGCCGGCCGCCTCCGCGTAGCCGGGGTGGGCGGCGGCCAGCGGGGCGTGGCGGGCGGCCTCCGCCAGGGTGACCAGCGCGCCCAGCTCGAAGCCCCCGGCGGCCCCGCCGCGAACGCCCCGGAGCTCCTCCAGGTGGCCGAGCCCGACCAGCGTGTCGGGCTCTAGCTGGCGCCGCTTCAGCTTGGGCAGCAGGTCCGTGCCGCCGGCCACCAGCGCGGCCCGGGGCCCCAGGTCCGCCGCCGCGGCCGCCGCCTCCGCCGCCGAGCCGGCGCGCACGTAGCGCAGCCGGGGCAGCCTAAGCACCCCGGAACGCCTCCTCGAGCTCCGGCCCCACGCGCAGGTCCGAGGGGTCCGGGGGCGCCACCCGGATGGGCTCGCCGAAGTCGAAGGCGGGGAACGCGCGCGGGCCGTGGCGGGGTGCGCCGCCCCGCTGGCGCTGGTCGAGCGCCCGCAGCACCTTCTCGGGCGTCACCGGCACCTCGTCGACCCAGACGCCCAGCGCGTCGTGCACGGCCGCGACGAGCGCCGGCGCCACCGGCAGCAGCGGCCCCTGGCCGGCCTCCTTGGCGCCGTACGGCCCCTCCGGGTCGACCGTCTCCACGATGAAGCTCTCGATCTCGGGCGTGTCCAGGAACGTGGGCGACTTGTACTCCAGCATGCTCGGCCACCGGTGCCGGCCGCGGCGGTAGGCCTGCTCCTCCATCAGCGCCTCGCCCAGGCCCATGTAGACGCTGCCCTCGATCTGGCCCGTCACCAGCAGCGGGTTGATGGCCCTGCCCACATCGTGCGCAATCCAGACCCGGCGGACGTCCAGGAGGCCCGTGCGGGCGTCGGCGTCCAGGTCGACGACGCATGCGCTGTAGCTGTAGGCCGGGCTGGGGCCGACGCCGGAGCCCTTGAACGGGCCGCCGATGCGGGGCGGGCGGTAGGAGCCGGTGGTCGAGATGGCGCCCAGCCGGGCGGTGGCCAGCGCGCAGGCGTCCTCGAAGCTGTAGTCGCCCACGCGGCCGCCGCGCACCTCGATCTCGTCCAGGTCGCCGTGCACGCCCATCGACTCGGCGACCACCTCCACCAGCAGCCGGCGCAGGCGGCGGGCCGCCTGCAGCGCGGCGTTGCCGGCCATGAACGTGACGCGCGACGAGTAGCTGCCCAGGTCCACCGGGGTCGTGTCGGTGTCGGCGGTGACCAGGCGGACGTCTGCCGGCTGCAGCCCCAGCTCCTCGGCGACGATCGTCGCCAGCACCGAGTCCGAGCCCTGGCCGATCTCCATCGCCCCGCAGTAGGCGGTCACCCCGGTCCGGTCCAGCTTCAGCTGGACCTCCGAGTGGGGCATGTCGTTCCAGTAGATGGCCGTGCCCGCGCCGGACATGTAGGAGGAGACCGCGAAGCCCAGGCCGCGGCCGCGCCGCCGCTCCCGGGTCCGGTAGCCGGAGGCCTCCAGCACGCGCTCGGTGCACTCCTCCAGGCCGCAGGAGGTGACGCGCAGCCAGTTGACGGCGCGCGAGAACGGCCTGACGAAGTTGCGCCGGCGCAGCTCCACCGGGTCGAGGCCGAGGTCCGCCGCGATCTTCTCCAGGTGCAGCTCCACCGCGAAGCGGCCCTGGGGCGTGCCGTGCCCGCGCTTGGGGCCGCAGGGCGCCTTGTTGGTGAACACGCGCACGCTCTCGAAGCGGTAGGCGGGGATGTCGTACGTGGTCGTCTGCAGCGTGCCGGTGTAGAAGACGCTGGCCGGGCCGTAGGAGCTGTAGGCGCCCCCGTCCAGGGCGCTCCGGAAGTGCATGGCGGTGATGCGGCCGTCGCGCGTCACGCCGGTACGGACCCACATCAGCACGGGGTGGCGGCCGCGGTGCGCGTAGAACACCTCCTCGCGGGTCAGCGTGCACTTCACCGGCCGGCCGGTCAGCATGGCCAGCTTCGACACCACGATCTCGTGCGCGAACGGGTCCGTCTTGCCGCCGAAGCCGCCGCCGTGCGCCGCCCCGATCACCCGGATTCGGTGCATGGGCAGCTCCAGGACCCGGGCAAGGGCGCGGTGCACGTAGTGGATCACCTGCGTCGAGCTCCACAGGGTCAGCCGGCCGTCCACGTAGGTCGCCACGGCGCTGTGCTGCTCCATCGGCAGGTGGGTGCTGCCCTCGTAGAAGAAGACGTCCTCGCGCACGTGGTCCGCCTTGGCGAAGCCGGCCTCCACGTCGCCGAACTCGTGGGCCAGCTGCCGGTGGACGTTGAACGGCCGGCGCGTCAGGGCGGGCTCGTGGATGGGCTCGCCGGCGGGCTCGCGCAGCGCCTCCTCGATCGACGCCACCGCCGGCAGGACGTCGTACCGGACACGGATGGCGTCCAGCGCCGCGGCCGCGGTCTCCTCGTCCACCGCGGCCACGGCCGCCACCGGGTCCCCCACGTAGCGGACCTTCTCGAACTCGAGCGCGCGCTCGTCCTGCGACACCGGCATGATGCCGAACCGGACCGGCACGTCCTGGCCGGTCAGCACCGCTTCCACGCCGGGGACGCGCAGCGCGGGGCGGGCGTCGACGCCCAGGATGCGAGCGTGGGGGTGCGGGCTGCGCAGGATCCGGCAGTGCAGCATCCGCGGCAGGTCGATGTCGTCGGCGTACACGGCCACGCCGGTGACCCGGGCGGCCGCGTCGACCCGCGGCAGCGGCCGGCCGACGACGGAGAGCCCGTCCTTGGCCTCGCTCAATCCCGGCTCCGTTCGGCCGCCAGCTCGACGGCCTCGACGATCTTCGCGTAGCCGGTGCAGCGGCACAGGTTGCCGGCGAGCGCCTCCCGGATCTCCTCCCGGCTCGGCCGCGGGCTGCTCGCCAGCAGGGCGCTCGCGGCCAGCAGCATGCCCGGCGTGCAGTAGCCGCACTGGGCCGCCCCGAGGTCGGCGAACGCCCGCTGCAGCGGGTGCAGGTCGGCGGTGGTGCCCAGGCCCTCGACCGTCGTCACCTCGCGGTCTTCCAGCTGCACGGGCAGCAGCAGGCAGCTCAGCTGGGGCTGGCCGTCGACCAGGACGGTGCAGGTGCCGCACTCGCCGAGCTCGCACCCGTGCTTGGTGCCGGTGAGGCCGAGGTCCTCGCGCAGCACCTCCAGCAGCGTGCGGTGGACCGGGACCAGGAGCTCGCGGTCCTCGCCGTTGACGCGCATCGAGATCACCTCGCGCTGCACCGCACGATCCAGCTCGTTCAGCATGGCGAACTGCTGGGCAGTCTAGGACGGGCCGGCCGGCGGGTCAAACCCGTTCAGCCGGCTGAACGACGAGCCGGCTCCCGGCCGCCCGAGATAACTCGTCGCTTGGCGCTTCCAAGCGGTATCTTATGCACTCGGAGCGGAATTTCATGGCCGGGGGGGAAAGCGCATGCGAGGCAGGCACCGCGTCGCTCTGGAGCTCGAGATCGACCGTGATCCCGGGGAGGCTGAGCCCGAGGACTGGGACCTCCAGTCCTTCATGCAGGCCGTCCGCGCCGGGGTGGCGCGGCCGCTGCGAACCATCCGGGGACTGGTGGTCGACACGGAGCACGACCGGCTGTCCAGCACGCTGGACGCGATGGCGGAGGACATCGACGAGGCCGCGCAGCTGCACTGGCTGGCCAGCGCCCGGCAGTGGCCCGCGCTGGCCCATGCGCTGCGGAGCCGGCGACCGTCCCTGGAGGTGCTGGTGGAGCTCGACCAGCTCGCGGCGGCGGCCCGGCGGGTCGCCGAGCGCCTGGCCGCCGAGGGGTTGTAGCAGCAGGCTGTCGATTCGTGAGCCGGCCGTTCGACTACCGGACGCTCGTGGGCTCCCCCGGGCACCATGGAACGAATGGAGGTTCTTGGGTGAAGTACCTTTGCCTGCTCTACGTGCCGCACGACGGCCCCGCCCCGGGTTCCCCCGACTGGCCGGAGACGGTGGCCGCCAACGTCGCGGCGAACCGGACGCTGGCGGAGGCGGGCGTGCTGGTCGACAGCGCCCCGCTGCAGCCCGCGCGGTCCGCGACGACGGTCCGCATCCGCGACGGCGAGACGCTGCTCAGCGACGGCCCGTTCGCCGAGCTGAAGGAGCAGCTGGGCGGCTACTACCTGCTGGACTGCGCCGACCTGGACGAGGCGCTGAGGTGGGCCGCCACCCTGCCGGCCGCCCGCTTCGGCACCGTCGAGGTCAGGCCGCTGATGCCGGTGGAGGGCCGGCCCTGAGCGACGGCCATCTCGACGCGGTGTTCCGCGCCCAATGGTGGCCGGCGGTGGCAACCGTGACGCGGCTCCTCGGCGACCTGGAGGTCGCCGAGGACGCCGTGCAGGAGGCCTGCGCCGCGGCGGTCGTCCAGTGGCGCGCCGGCGGGGTGCCGGCCAACCCCGGAGCCTGGCTGGTCGGCGCGGCCCGCCACAAGGCCCTGGACTGGCGGCGCCGGGAGGCGAGGCGCCCGCAGAAGGAGGAGGCCGCCGTGCGCGAGCAGCGAGACGCCCACGGGCCGGCTCCCGCCGGCCCCATCGCGGACGACCAGCTGGCGCTGGTCTTCCTGTGCTGCCACCCGGCGCTGGACATCGGCGTCCGGGTCCCGCTCACCCTGCGCTCGGTCTGCGGGCTGACCACCGCCGAGATCGCCGGCGTGCTGCTGCTGCCCGAGCCGACGCTGGCCCAGCGCCTCGTGCGGGCGAAGCGGAAGATCCGGGAGGCCGGCATCCCGTTCCGGGTCCCCTCGCCCGACGCGTTGTCCGAGCGGCTGGCGGCGGTGCTGCGGGTGGTCTACCTGGTGTTCACCCAGGGCCACCGGGCGCCGGCCGGCGAGGGGCTGGTGCGGCCCGAGCTGTGCGAGGAGGCGATCCGCCTGGCCCGGGCCCTGGCCGAGCTGCTGCCCGACGAGCCGGAGGTGACGGGCCTGCTGGCGCTGCTGCTCCTGGTCGACGCGCGCCGCGCCGCCCGGCTGGACGCGGCCGGCGACCTGGTGCTGCTGGCGGACCAGGACCGCGGCCGCTGGGACCGGGCGCGGATCGCGGAGGGGGCGGCCCTGGTCGAGCGGGCGCTGCGGGCCGGCCGGCCCGGGCCGTACCAGGTCCAGGCTGCGATCGCCGCCTGCCACTCGACCGCTCCGGCGGCCGCCGACACCGACTGGGCCGAGATCGCCGGCCTCTACGGCGAGCTGCTGCGGTACGAGCCGACCCCCGTCGTGGAGGCCAACCGCGCGGCGGCGGTGGCCATGGTGGAGGGCCCGGCCGCGGGCCTGGCGCTGCTGGACGCCCTCGCCAGCGACGCGCGGCTGGCGCGCTGGCCCCCGTTCCACG
>JBKPCH010000196.1:0-14586 GCA_046727275.1 Candidatus Dormiibacterota bacterium | reverse complement strand
GCCATGATCGTCACGGCCTGTCCGGCGGCGATGGTCGAGGCGCCCCCGCCGGTCATCTGGGACCTGCTGGCCAGCGGCGAGCGGCTCGGCGAGTGGGTCGACGCCCGCTTCGTCGGCGCCGAGCCCTCCGGCCCGGTCCAGCCCGGCCAGCGGCTTCGCTTCGCGGCCAGCGCGCTGCGGCTCCCGGTGACGATGGACGTGATGGAGGTGGATCCGGCGGCACGCCTCCGGCTGCTGGTCCGCCTGCCGGTGGGCGTGGTCAACGACGAGACGATCACGCTGGCGGAGGTCGCGCCCGGCCGCACGCTCGTTCGCTTCGGTTGAGACTTCCACCTCCCGCCTGGATGGCGGGGCCGAGCGGTCCGGCTCCTGCTGGGCCGTGAGCTGCAGCGGGGCCCCGAGGACGCGCTGGCCCGCCTGAAGCGGATCGCCGAAGCCGCCGTCCGCGGCTCGCACGCCTGAAAGATGGGCCCGGGCGAGGCCCGAGGCCCCGCCCGGAGCACCAGGGGAAACGGGGCTGCCTCACGACGAGTCCCCTCTCCGCGCCAAGAAGAAAAACGCGACGCGCCCCGGAAGTACCCGTTTCCGTCGCGTCAGGAGGGGCCCGGCAGGCCCTCCCACCGCGGGACCAGGTCGACGTGGATCCCGAACTGGTCCAGCACCTTGGTGACCGTGTGGTCGACCAGGTCCTGGATCGTCTCGGGCCGGTGGTAGAACGCCGGCACCGGGGGCAGGATGACCGCGCCGGTCTCCGCCGCCCGGGCCATGAGCCGCAGGTGGCCGAGGTGCAGCGGCGTCTCGCGCACCACCAGCACCAGCCGGCGGCCCTCCTTCAGGCAGACGTCCGCCGCCCGGACGATCAGGTTGTCGTTGGCGCTGTTGGCGATGGCCGAGAGCGTGCGGATCGAGCAGGGGGCCACCACCATCCCGTCGGTGAGGAACGTGCCGCTGGCCGGGCCCGCGCCGACGTCGCGCTCGTCGTGGCGGACGTCCGCCAGGGCGGCCACCTCGGCGGGGTCGCGGCCCATCTCGAACTCGATCGTGCGGTGGGCCGCGGCGCTCATCACCAGGTGGACCTCGACGTCGAGCGGCCGCAGCACCTCCAGCAGGCGGACGCCGTAGTGCGGCCCGCTCGAGCCGCTGATGCCGACGAGCAGCCGCTTCCGTGTCACGGAGACGACTTATACACTGGGCCGCGATGAGCCGGTCGGCCGGACGCTCCCTGCCGGCGGCCGTGCGCGCCCTGCTGGACGGGACGCGGCTGGAGCAGGCCGCCGGCCTGACGGTCCTGCTGCTGACCGTGGACGAGCCCGGCTGGCCGCGCGCCGCGATGCTGAGCGCCGGCGAGGTCCTGGCCACCGGTCCGCGCGACCTGCGGCTGGCGCTGTGGCCGGACAGCTCCTCGACGGCCAACCTGGCCCGGTCCGCCATCGCGACGCTGGCGCTGGTCCACGGCGGCGCCGGCTGGTACCTGCGCTGCCGGGCCCGCCGGCACGGGGACCTGGCGCTGCCCGGCGGCCGCCGCCTGGCCGGCTTCGCTCTGCAGGTGGACGAGGTGCTCGAGGACCGCGTCCCCTACGCCGAGCTGACGGGCGGCATCGGCTTCCGCCTGGTCGACCCGGAGCGGACGCTGGAGGCGTGGCGCGAAGCCGTGGCCGCGATGCGGGCCGCAGCCGCCGGCGGCTAGCCCGGGGCCCGGTCGGGCAGGAGCCGCGGCCGGAAGGACGGAGGTGGCGGGAGCTGGCGGCCGCGCCCACCCGTTGCGCAGTCTCGGGCGAGATCCCAAGCCGCTGATTCCCTCCCTTCGTGCGTCTCTGTGCCCTTCGTGACTCCGTGCTGCATCCAGATCAAAGAGCTCGCGAACGAAGAGCCCGGGAGCCAGAGTGCGGCTGCAGTTACTAGCCTGGGGCCCGGTCCGGCAGGAGCCGCGCGCGCAGCTCGTCCAGGAGCACGGCGAGCACGACCGCGGCCGCCACCACCGCCAGGGTCCCCACGCCGCTCGCCGGCAGCACCGCCAGCCCGTACAGCAGGGCCGCCGCGGGCAGGCTGGCGACGACGGCCCCGTACCCCGCCCCCCGGCCGCCCCGCAGGCTGGCGCCGCCCAGGATGGCGACGAGGATGACCACCAGCTCGGCCTGCACCGACACGCCGGGGAAGGCGGCGCCCGTCCGGGCCAGCTCCAGGACGCCGCCGCCGGCGGCCAGCAGCGCCGAGGCGGCGTACGCCACCACCAGGGTGACGACCAGCCAGACGAGCTTCGGGCCCTCCCGCATGGTGCCCACCCGCCGGAGCCAGGCCCCGCCGGGCGAGAGCAGGGCGATGACCGCCAGCGCGCAGCCCAGGACGGCGAGCAGGATGCCGGGCACCAGCAGCGGCGTCAGGCCCAGGTCGTCCGTGCGCAGGGGCACGGGCCGCGAGCCCAGCACCAGGGCGGCGATCGCCTCGCAGATGGCGGCGGTCGCCAGGGTGAGCACGAAGGAGGCCTGCCGCGAGATGGACGCGAGCAGGCCGTTGGCGGCGCCGACGATCGTCGCCACGATGCCGGCCGCCACGAAGCCGACCAGGAGCGGCACGCCGACGACGGCGAGCTTGGCGGCGATGGCGGCGCCCAGGGCTGCGACCGAAGCGCCGGACAGGTCCATCCTGCCGGTGGCCATCACCAGCGTCAGGCCGGCGGCGGGGAGCGCGTAGACCCAGGCCGTCGTGGCCACGAAGGCCAGCGCGCTGCCGATGTGAAAGGCCGGCGTGGTGGCCGCGAAGGCGACGATGAGGAGGACCAGCAGCACGGCGGAGGCGGCGGCGGAGATCACGTCGGAGAGCCATGCCGTGCCCAGGTTCCCGACCCTCATCCGGAGGCCCGAGAGGGAGGTGGGGATGGGCGCCATGGCCGGTACTGTATCGAGCCGGCCGGGCCGCTGGCGAGCCTGGCCCCCGCAAGGAGACCAGGCTCAAGCCAGGCTGGACGACGCTGGACGGACATCCTGCCCGCGCGGCCGGAGCCGCTGAGACGGCTCCCGCCAGACTGCCCTGCGCGAAAAACGTTAAGCCCGGGCGCAGCCTTCGTCAATCATTTCCGCCGTCCCTATCCGCCCGTGGTCGCCTGCCGGTACGGAGCCGTCAGCTCCGTCAGCTCCTCCAGGCGGCGCAGCGCCGCGTCGCGGCCGTCCGGGGGGACGTAGTAGATCAGCCGGTCGACGCCGGCGTCCCGCCAGCGCTCGATCTCCGCCGCGTCGCCCCGGGTGCCGTACGTCGTGACCTCGATCCGGCCGCGGCCGGCCGCCTCGGCCATCCGCTGGAGCTCGGGGATCCGGCCCAGGATGTCGCCGCGGTTGGGCATCCAGCCGTCCGCGTAGCCGACCACCCGGCGCAGCGTGTTCGGGGCGTTGCCGCCCAGGTGGATCGGCGGGTGCGGCTTCTGGACGGGCTTGGGCCAGCACCACGAGGGCTCGAAGCGCACCAGGCTGCCGCCGTACCCGGCCTCGTCCTTCGACCACAGCTCCTTCATCGCCTCCACCTGCTCGCGCAGCAGGCGCCAGCGGGTCTCGAAGCGCGTGCCGTGGTCCTCCATCTCCTCGCGGTTCCAGCCACCCCCGATGCCGAACAGGAACCGGCCGCCGGACAGGTGGTCGAGGCTGGCCACCGACCTGGCGGTCGCGATCGTGTCGCGCTCGATGACGAGGCAGACGCCGGTCGCCAGCCGGAGCCTGGTCGTCACGACCGCCGCCGCGCTGAGCGCCACGAATGGGTCCAGCGTGTGCCAGTAGTGCTTCGGCAGCGGGCCGCCGCTCGGCCAGGGCGTGCGCCGGCTGACCGGGATGTGTGTGTGCTCGGCGACCCAGAGCGACTCGAAGCCGCGCTCCTCGACCGCGGGCGCGAGCTCGGTCATCGGGATGGCGTAGTCGGTCGGGAAGATGGCGATCGCGAACTGCATGAGCAGACATCATGCAGCCGCGCGAAGCCACCGCGATCGCGGCGGGCGCCGGATCGCCATGCCGGCCCACAATAAGCGCTCGTGGCCGACGTGCAGGAGGACATTCGTCCCCTCTACCGGACCATGCTCCTGCTGGGGGTCGCCGCGATCCTGGTCCTCGCCCTCGGCTTCGCGGTCCTGCTGCGCTTCGCCCCTCCCGGCCAGCGCAGCGGCTACCGCGCCCACGTCGTCGGCGTGTTCGCGTACGACCCCGGCACCGGGACCCCCATCGGGACGCCCATGACCCGCTTCCACCGCCAGCAGCCCTTCACCGCCCAGGTCGACTGGAGCGACCTGCCCGCCGCGATGGTCGTCGGCGCCCGCTGGACGGACAGCCTGGACGACGAGGTGGGCACCGTCGGGCCCCAGCCGGCCGGTGGCCTGGCCGCCAGCGGCGTCCTCGTTCCGGTCAAGATGCCGCCCGAGTTCCACGCCAACCTGCCCGGCACCTACACGCTGACCGTCGTCCGCTACTCGGGCGGCCAGCCGGTCGAGCTCCTGGCCAGCGCCACCGTGGTGGTGCTGCGCGACCCGTGATCGGACAGGCCGCCTACCGCCGCCGCTGGCGACCGACCCGCTACTGGCTGGCCGCGCTGATCGGCGCGGCGGTGCTCCTCGGCCTCGTGGTCAGCTCGGTGGCCTCGCTGGCCGTCGGGCCGGTGCCGCTGCGGGCCACGCTGTTCGGCCTGCCCGCGATCGGCTTCGTCCTGGCCGCCACGGTGTTCTTCCTCAGGGCGCTGCAGGACCGCCAGGGCCCGGTCAGGGGGAGGGACGCGACGCGGGCGGCGGTGCTGCTCCTGGTCGGCCTCTTCCTCTGGCTCGCGGTCCTCGACGCCTACACCTTCACGCAGCAGGCGGGGCCGCTGGTGGCGGCGCTCTGCGCCCTCGCCTGCGTGCCGACCACCGCCTTCGGCCTGTTCGTCCTGCGCCGGCTGGACCGCAACGAAAAGGAGCCCTGGCGGCTGGTCCTGGTGGCCACGCTCTGGGGCGCCATCGTGTCGACCAGCCTCGTCGTGTGGGTCGAGGCGGTGTGGGACCTGGTCTTCACCGCCCAGCTCGTGCCGGGACCCGCGGCGAACACGTCGACCGCCTACTCGGCCGGCATCTTCGAGGAGCTGTCCAAGGGGGCCGCCGTCCTGCTGCTGTACCTGCTCATGCGCGATGAGTTCGACGACGTGGTGGACGGCATCGTGTACGGCGCCGCGGTCGGCTTGGGCTTCAACTTCATGGAGTCGATCGGCTACATGACGCACCTCTACGCGATCCTCGCCCCGGAGGGCGGGGGCGTCCAGGCGGCGGCCGGCCAGTGGTACTTCCGCCAGGTCGTCGGGCTCTTCTTCGGTCACGCCACCTACACCGCCCTGATCGGCGCCGGCATCGGGGTCGCCCGGCAGCTGCCGCACCTGCGGCAGCAGGTGCTGGTGATCGCCTGCGGCTTCGCGGCGGCCATCGCGGCGCACTTCGCGTGGGACGCCTGGCAGGCGTTCGTGCTGATCGGCGCGTCGTCCACGCAGCTGCTCCTGGCCCACGCCCGCTACGTCTTCATGGCGGGCCCGTTCACCGCCGTCCTGCTCCTGCTGCTGGCGATGGGCCTCCAGATGGAGGGCACGGCCCTGGCCCGCCAGCTGCGGATGGAGGCCGCGACCGGGCTGGGCGCGGTGCTGCCCGGCGAGGTCCCCGTGCTGATGAACCCGGGGCAGCGGTTCCGCGCCCGCCTGGCGGCGCTGACGACCCGCGGCCCGGGCGCGTACCTGCGCCTGTCGCGTCTCCAGACGGCGCAGATGAACCTGGCCATGGAGCGCTGGCACCGGGAGCGGCACGAGATGGACGAGCCGCTGGGGGCGGAGGACGCGCTGCGCCAGCAGGTGCTGGCGCTGCGCTGAAGCGACCGCCCGGATGCCCCGGGCGAGCCCTACACTGACACATTGGCGGGGTGGCAATGTCGAAGTTCTGGAAGGGGCTGGTCGACTGGGCCGTCGGGCTCGGGCTGACCGGGCTGGCGGAGGCCCAGCTCGGCGTCTACGTGCGCTGCTGAACACCGGCGACGTCACCACGGCCAGCTTCCTCCTCACGTTCGCGCAGACGCCCGGCCTCCCCCGGCCGGCGCTCCACCACCCGGCTGGGGAGGCGCCCCCGCGCCGCCCCAGCCACCCCCTCAGCCGGTGGTGAGCCCGGACGGCTACTGGCGCTGGGACGGCGAGCGGTGGGTGCCGAACGAGTCCGCGGCCCCGCAGGACGAGGCTCCCCCCGCCCGCCGCGACTTCCCCCGCCGCCCGGCTACCGCTGACCGGCTCGCCGGGCGCCGGTCAGGCCGGCAGGCGGCCCCAGATCACCCTCGCCAGCGCCAGGAGCGCCAGGAGGCCGGCGGTGGCCCACGCCAGCGCCGACACGGCCGGGTCGCCGAAGTCGCTGCCGCCCAGCAGGCCGTGCAGGAACAGCAGGCCGAACGCGGCGTAGGAGAGGCGGTGCACCCACTGCCAGGCCACGCCGCCGATCCGCCGCCGCAGGTAGCCGGTGACGGCGACGACAACGAAGACCTCGGCCGCGAGGGTGCCCAGGCCGATCGCGACGGTCCCGTACGGCACCAGGAACGGGACCAGCAGGTCGATGACGCGGATGCGGGCGGTCTGGTCCAGCAGCAGCGCCAGCACGTGGAGGGCGCCCATCGGCATCCACAGCACGGTCGTGTACTCGTGCAGGGAGCGCAGGACGCGGTTGCTGCCGACCCAGTCCAGGACGCCGGTCCGCAGCGCCAGGCCGCTCAGCACGGCGATCGCCAGCGCCGCGAACGCGGTCAGCCCCGCCACCCTGGCCAGGAGCCACAGGAAGACGTCCGGCGTCACCTGAGCCACCAGGCCAGCGCATTGGCGGCCAGGTAGACGGGCGCCCGCTCGGAGCCCAGCAGCAGCGCGGTCTTCGCGTGGACCTCCGCCTCGGCAGCCCGCGGCGCCACGACGGACGCCTCGGCCAGGTCGGACCCGGCCGGCCGGCCGGTGCGCGGGTCGATCAGGTGATGGATCCGGTCGGCGCCCTGCCGCCAGGCCCGCCGGTCCGTCGCGCTGGTGGCGGCCCCCTGGTCGCGCAGCAGCACCGTCGCGCCTCCGAGGCCGACCGGCCAGCCCTCGCCCTCCGGCCCCGCGCCTCGCGCGAACAGGTCGCCGCCCAGGTTGACCAGGCAGTTCTCGCCCAGCTCGGCCGCCAGGCGGTCCGCCAGCCAGCCCTTGGCAATGCCACCCAGGTCGATGCCCGTCCCCGGCCGGAGGCGCGCCCGGCCCGGCTCGACCTCCAGGACCTCCGGCAGCGGCCGCAGGGGCGCCGGCTCGGCGAGCGCCGCCCTGGTGGGCCCGAGCCTCAGCGGGCGCGTGTAGCCGGTGGCCAGCATGGGGTGGAGCACGCCCGTGTCAACCAGCCCCCCGCTGACCCGGTGGGCGTCCAGCGCCGCCCGCAGCAGGCCCTCCAGGTCGGCCGACACCGGGGCCCAGCCGCCGGCGCCGGCGTTGAAGCGCGACAGCTCGCTGTCCGGCTCGAACCGGCTGAAGCGGTCCTGCATCCCGGCCACCCAGGCCATGCCCCAGCTGAGGCGCCCCCGCTCCAGGCCCACGCCGAGCAGGTGGCAGGCGGCGCCCATGGCCTCGAAGCGGACCTGGTCGAGGCGCACGGTCAGGACGCGTAGGTCGAGGTGACGGGCTGGGCGCTGCCCCCGCTCCGCACGCTGGGCGACAGGGACAGCCTGCCACCCGAGCCGGCGGGGGCGGCCCGGCCCACCACGCCGGGGTGGAGCGGGGCCGAGGCGCTCTTGAGGTTGCCCGTCACGTGGACCGCGGCCGCGATCGCGGTGGTCGCCGTCAGCGCGGTGACGGCGACCTTCAGCGCCAGCGACTGCACCGCACCCTCAGGACGACCCGGCCGGGTCCCTGACGAAGCCGAGCCGCTCGAACGTGCCGCCCAGGATCTCCTTCGGGTCGGCTCCCAGGTGGCCGCCCAGGATCTCCTGGTAGACGGAGCGGAAGTCGACCTGGTACTTCAGGTTGCCGGTCCCGTCCAGCGCGGCCAGGCTGGGCGCCTGGCCGTAGAGGCCGCCCTTGACCGGGTCGCCGATCAGGATCAGCGGGGCGGCCGCGCCGTGGTCGGTGCCGCCGCTGGCGTTCTCCTTCGGCCGCCTCCCGAACTCGGACCAGGTGGCGATCAGCACGCGGTCGGCCATGCCGTGCGCGCTCAGGTCCTGGTAGAAGGCCCCGACCGCGCTGTCGAGGTAGCCCATCAGGTCGTCGTGCCGGTTCAGCTCCGTGTAGTGGGTGTCGAAGCCGCCCAGCGTCACGTGCAGCAGCTTCACGCCCGTGCCGGTCACTATCAGCTCGGAGGCGAGCTGCAGGGCGGCGGCGAGCTGGTTCTTCGAGGAGTAGACCAGGCGCTGCGCGTCCGTGTAGGTGGCCTTCGGCTGGTACGTGGCCTGCGAGGTGCGCAGCGTGGCGACGCTGTCCTGCGCGGTGGCCATGGCGGTGTCGAACAGCGCCCCGTAGATGCCCGGCGTGCCCTTGTAGAGCGCGCCGACGGCCGCCTCGACCTCGCCGCCCCCGGTGAAGCCGAACGCCTTCTGGTTGTTGATGACGGTGAGGGTCGCCTGCAGGTCCCGCAGGGCGCCGGGCACGTCGGTGGTGCCGCAGGCGCATCCGGTCAGCGGGTGCCCGAAGGAGTCGTAGCTCTGGGCCAGCGTCCGTCCCAGCCACCCCTCGACCTGGCGCCGGGTGGGGTCGCCGGTCTCCCAGATGCGGATGGACTCGAAGTGCGAGAACGTCGGGTTGGGGTAGCCGACGCCCTGCACGACCGCCACCTTGCCCTGGTCCCAGAGCGACTTCACCGCCTTCAGGTTCTGGTTCAGGCCCAGGTCCTGGGTGATGGGGAGGGCCGCCCCCACGGACATCGCCGCCAGCTTCGGGCGGAGGTCGTGGAGCTTCGGGTCGGTTGTCGGGATCAGGGTGCGCAGGCCGTCGTTGCCGCCGGCCAGCTGGATCATGACCAGCACGCGGTCGTTGGCGACCCCGTTCGCCTTGGCCGCGTAGACGGCCCTGGCGAACGCGTCCGGCACGGCCGCGTAGCCGGCGGCCAGGCCGGCGGCGCCGGCCCCGAAGACGAGCCCGGCCCGCAGGAAGTCGCGGCGCTTGAGCTGGTTGATGCCGATCTCTCGAGTCATCGGTTCTGCACCTACTTGAGCTGGAACTCGGGGGAGGCCAGCGCCAGGAACCAGCAGGTGTGGTCGTCCCCGGCCGCGTTCAGCAGGCTGGCCGTCTGGGGGCTGAGCACCGTGTCCAGGTGGACCGGGGCGAGGCTGCCGGAGGGCAGGCGCGGGAGCTGTCCCAGCACCGCGCTGACGAAGTTGACGCGCGCCACCACGTTGTTGGAGGAGATCCAGGCCTCGTTGTTCGGCCAGCCGGCGACGTCGGGCGGGTCGAACAGCACCTGGCCCATGCCCGCCGACGGCTGCACCACCAGCTTCGCCTGGCCGGTCGCGCCGAGCGCCTTCAGGGTGTGCACCATGAACTCGACAGGCGACTTGACCAGGGCGCGGTAGCTCTGCTCGGCGACGAACTCCGGGCTCGTGAACACCGCGCGCATCAGCGACCTGACGTCGTACCCGCTGGAGCGGAAGGTGGCGGCGAGCCGCTTCGCGTAGGAGCCGTCCGCCCCCGAGCCGACGAAGTGGGCGGCGACCTTGCGCGCGATGAACTCCGCGGTCGCGTCCTGGGCCAGGATGCGGTCGATCACCTTCTGGGTGTCGAACGCGTCCTTCTTGCCCAGGAAGGTCAGCTGGCCGCCCCTGTAGGCGCGGTTCTGGACGAACGCGCCGGAGGCCGGCTGGTCGTACACGTTGAACTTGCGGGTGACGTTGTTCTTCGCGTCCACGACCACGTCCACGGCGCGGCTGGGCCTCGGCTCGGTCCAGCCGGCCAGCGCCCTGGCGGCCGCGCGGACGTCGTCCTCGCCGTAGTGGCCGACGCCCATCGTGAACAGCTCCAGCAGCTCCCGGGCGTAGTTCTCGTTGGGGGCCTGACCCGTGCTGGTGGACAGGTCCAGGTAGCGCAGCATGGCGGGGTCGGTGGTGACCTTCATGAGCATCGAGCGCAGGTCGGTCAGCGCCATGTCGCGCCAGGTCAGGTTCTGCCAGTAGACGAACGGCGTCTGCAGGCCGACCTTGCGGAAGTCGCTGGTGAAGTGGCCGTGCCAGAACAGGGTCATGCGCTCCGCGAACGGGGTCGGGGTCGCCAGCATGTGGTCGACCCACCACTGCTGCAGCTGCCCCACGTTCAGGCGGCGGTCCTGCATGACCGCGTCGGTCGGCCCCAGCGCGGGCGGCTGCGCGGGCTTCGTCTCGAGCAGCCGGTCGACCGTCTTCGCGTAGCCGTCCGAGGCGGCCTGCTCGATCTCCTCCGCGCTGGCGCCGAAGGTGGCGCGCCGGAAGAGGTGGGCCACCCTGGCCTTCGTCGAGGCCAGGGGCGAGATCCAGTCGCCGCGGCCGCCGGCGGTGCCGCGGGTCCGGTGGACCAGCTGGTCCAACTCGGGATAGACCAGGATGCGGAGCGCCGCGACGCCGGCGCCTCCGGCCACGGCCCCGCCGAGGACCGTCCGGCGGCTGACGGGCAGCCGGCGCCGGCCGGTGGGCTCCGGCGGCGGCTCCCACGGCTGACCGCCCGCGGGCTCGCTGACCGGCCCTGAGAAGCTCATGGAGGGCATTGAACCGGCCGGCCCGAGCGGGCGGGTCACCTGGGTGTCAACGCTTTGTAAGCTCGGCCCGGCGCCAGGCCGGCCGTCCGGTCGCTGACCGATCGCCAGCCGCATCCGGGAATCCCGGCTAAGCTGGTTGCGCCGAACTCCGGCAGAATCATCCGTTTCCGCCCAATCCCTCACGAGCGATATCATCTAATTTGAGTGTTTGAATGGGAGGAGCACCTCGCCGGGTGCTCCGAGCAGGAGGTATGGACCGATGCTTCGTCCACGACTGCTTCTGGGTGCCGTCATCGGCGGCGCGCTCGTCTACTTCCTCGACCCGGAACACGGCCCGGACCGCCGCGCGCGGGTGAAGTCCTGGTGGGAGCAGAACCGTGACCCGATGATGGACCAGGCCGCCGCGGCGGCGTCCAACGCCCAGGCGAAGGTCAACGAGGCCTCCTCGCGGGTGGGCGAGAAGGTCACCGAGCTCCAGTCCAAGGTCCGCAGCAGGACGGACGACGTGACGGCGCCGGTCCAGTAGCGGCGCCCCGGGGCGCCGCCGCCCTGGAGCGCTCAGGCCGGCGGCGCCAGCACTGCCTGCGTCTGGATGACGTGGGCGACCTGCCGGTCGCCGGTCGCGACCATGGTGCGGACGACGATCGTCGTCCGGCCGACGTGCAGCGGCTCGCACCGGCCGGTGATGGAACCCTCGCGCACGGCGCGGAAGAAGTTGGTCTTGGACTCGATCGTCGTGGTCAGCGCGCCCGGAGGCAGGTTCAGGAAGGCGCAGAGGCCGCCCAGGCTGTCGGCGAAGGCCATGATCGCCCCGCCGTGCAGGACGCCGGCGGCGGTGCACAGCTCGGGCCGCCACGCGAGCGTGCCCACGACGAGGCCCGGCTTGGCGGACTGCACGGCCACGCCTAGGAGCCGGGCGAAGGGCTGGTCGAGAGATCGATCGGCCTGAACGTTCATACCGGGCAGGCTAGACCGTCCGGTGGCCTGGCCTGGTGACGGCGGCGGTCCGGGTCAGCGCAGGGTCGACAGGTCGATCGCGGTCAGGGAGGACGAGCCGCCGTTCGTGACGTAGGCCGTCCCCTGGTCGGCCGTGACGCCGATGCGGGCGGGCGGATCTCCGGCCGGGAACACAGTCCGCAGGGCCGGCCGGCCCGCCATCGCGGCCGCCGTGTCGAGGACGCTGACGCCGTTCGGATGCCCGGCGGAGGTCACGAGCGCGTAGCGGCCGTCCCGCACGAGCGTGATGCCGGCGGGGGCGGCCGGGACGCGGACCCGGGCCACGGGGCGTGCCCGGGCGCCGCCGGCGAGCAGGCCCGCGCTCCGGTACGCCAGCACCTCGTTGGACTGGCTCGCGGTCACCCAGAGGGTCCCTCCGTCGGGGGAGACCGCCACGTGTGACGGCGCGCAGCCCGCCGTGACCCGCGTCTCGACGGCGCCGCCGGGATCGAGCTCCACCCGCTTCAGGTCGACGACGGAGAGCGTCCCGGCCCGGCGCGGCATCCCGATCCCGGTCAGGAGCCCGTAGGCCCAGTCCGTCGGGCCCATGCTCAGCGAGGGCCGCTGGACCTGGCTGACCACGTACAGGTGGCGGCCGTCCGGGGAGAGGGCGAGCCCGTCCGGGGCCAGGTCGACGTCGACGGTGCCGACCAGGACCGACGGGCCGAAGTCGCCGGACTGGATGCGTCTCAGGTCCAGCAGGGTGATCCGGCCGTGGGCGCGGTCGGTCGCGACCACGTAGCGGTCGCCGGCGATGGCCAGCTCCTCGGCTCGCGACCCGAGATCGGTGGCGACCGTCCCCTGCAGGGCCACGGGGTCGCCGGTGGCCGCCCGCGCGGCGTCCAGCACGGCCACGCGGTCGTCCAGGGCGGCGAGCAGAAGCCGGCCGTCGGGGCTGAACGCCAGGCCGCCGACGGCCGAGTGGAGAGGGATGATCGCCACGGGCCGCAGTCCCTCGGCCGTGCGGTGGAACACCTGGATGCCGTTCGGGTCCCCCGGCCACCAGGCCGCGAGCGAGACGAACGCCGCCTGCCCATCGCGCGCGACGGCGATCGCGTCGGGGTGGCCGGTGACCGGCGTGGTGGTCGTGGAGCCGCCGGCGGGGGCGACGCGGCCGACCAGCGAGGTCGCCTCGAGCGGCGACGACCCGGAGCAGGAGTCGGCCCGGGCCAGCGAGACGCAGACCACGGCCCCCATGAGGGCGACGGCGAGCAGCGCGACAACGCCGGCGGCCGCCACGAGACCGCGCCACCCCGGCCGGGGCCGTGACGGCCGGTGCCGAAGCGTCAGCAAGGCCGCCTCGCTGCGGGCATCCTGGGAGCGTATGCCGGCGTGCCGGCGAAAGGCCAGCGCCTCCGGCCGCGGATCCGGAGACCGCCGGCGCCCAATGGGCCGGCCGGGGCCAATCCGGGCCGCCAGGGGTGCCGCCGTTACCCTCCGCGCCGCCGTGACCCTCCACCCCGCCCTGCCAGGGGGCGGGCCCCACGCTACGGCCGCGCCGGCCCGGGGTCAACCGGGCCTGTTAACGAGGACCCGAACCGGGAGCCCGGCCCGGGCTCAGCTCCGCGCCCGCGCCGGCTCTCCGAACCACCGGGCGTACACGTCGGGACGGACGTTGGCGAGGCTGGGGTTCGTCCGGCGCACCGCGCGCAGGCGCTCGACCTCCACCTCGCCCACGACGAGCGCCTCCTCGTCGCCGGCCCTCGCCACCGGCACGCCCATGGGGTCGACCAGCATGCTGCAGCCGGTGAACGGCCTGCCCGCCATCCCGGCGGCACCGACGTAGACCGTGTTCTCGACGGCGCGCGCCCGCACGAGGACCTCCCAGTGCGACTCCTTGAGCGGACCGTGCACCCACGCGGCCGGGAGCAGGATCACCTGCGCCCCCCGCGCCGCCAGGTGCCGGCTCATCTCGGGAAAGCGGACGTCGTAGCAGGTCTGCACCCCGAACTCGACGTCGTCGACCGCGAACCGCAGCGTCTCGCCGCCGCCCGGAGCAATCCGCCTCGACTCCTCGTAGCCGAACGCGTCGTACAGGTGGACCTTCCGGTAGGCGCCCAGCAGGCTGCCCGACCGGTCGACGGCGACCACCGTGTTGAAGACCCGCTCGGCGCCGGGCGCCGGCTCGTACATGCCGGCCACGACCGCGACGCCCTCCCGACGGGCGGCCTCGGCAAGCGCGCCGACGAAGGGCCCGTCGAGCGGCTCCGCCACGGGGGCCAGGCTGGCGCCGGGTGGGACGTAGGCCATCCAGCACTCCGGGAACAGGACCAGCGAGGCGCCGGCGGCCCGGGCTGCCGCCGCGGTCTCGCGCGTCCGGCGCAGGCTGGTCTCCTTCTCGGTGGCGGCGCCGAGCTGGGCGAGCGCGATCCTCATGTGCCGTCCCTCCTGCTCACCGCGGCCGCGCGCGGCCAGAGGTCGCCGTGCTCGCTGAGGTACCGCAGCGCCCGGTCGCGCTCGTACCAGCTGAAGAGGGGGACGCCCAGCCTGCGCGCCAGCGAGCCGGCGAGCTGCCGGGAGACGCCGATCGGACGCACCAGGCAGGCGATGCGGGCGTGCTCGGCGCGCAGCACGCCGTTCTCGTAGCGCAGCACCCGGCCCGTGAGCAGCACGGCGCCGAGCAGGTAGGCGGGGCGCAGCAGGGCCAGATCCGCGGCGACAACGCCGGT
Organism: Candidatus Dormiibacterota bacterium; assembly: GCA_046727275.1. Lineage (GTDB taxonomy): Bacteria > Chloroflexota > Dormibacteria > Dormibacterales > Dormibacteraceae > CF-161. The sequence continues at coordinate 231 of JBKPCH010000196.1, read as the reverse complement.
CAGCCCGAGCGCCATGGCCAGCGCGATGACCATCGCGGGGGCCCAGCTGCCGGCCGCCACGAGCGGGCGGTCCATCAGGAACAGCGCCGCGATGCCGGCCAGCGCGACGGCTCCCAGCAGGCCCTGTGCGACCAGGCGCAGCGGGGCAGCAGCCTCCTCGTAGAGGCGGCTGTCACCGAGCCGCGGCCACGCCTCGATGGCGTAGATGCCGCACCGGCAGCCGTCCGCCGG
>JBKPCH010000195.1:0-28597 GCA_046727275.1 Candidatus Dormiibacterota bacterium | reverse complement strand
GACGTGGGCTACGATGCACTTTGCGGGTGTCCTCCGGACTTGGACGAATGGGTGTTTGGCAGCTCCATTCTCCAATACGGAAGGCACCCGACTCACCACCTCAGCCGCTTCCCGTCAGCGGCTTACCCACGCTTCCAGGTCTGAGAGGCGGAGCCTGGGAAACTAACCGCCTTGGACGTCATTGGCACTACCACGCTGGCCCGGTTGCTGCAGCCTGGCGCCGCTGCTGGCCATCGTCGGCTCAGTTGGCGGCCGGCTGGCTCCGCACCGCCAGCGGGTGGGAGTCCGCCGCTGTGCGTGCCGGCCCTCGAAGCCGATCGTGATCAGAATGTGATCAGCGCCGGAACGGGCCCCAGATCGGTGGACGCCTCCCCACTTGGAAGGTTGGTCGGCCGCCCGGGATACTTTTCGAACCCTGCTCCTGGCGCCGCCGCCCGACGTCCGGGACACCTTCGATCGACTGGCAGGCTTATTCTGAACCGCTATCGTCGGCCGCGAGCAGGACGAGGCCGCGGCGCTGGATCTCCACTGTGTTCAGCGTCCGCGGTAGACGATGGCGATGATGGCGCCCACGCTGCGCCAGGCCGATGCGCATCAGCTCGGCGACCGCGGTCAGGTCGCGGCGCGTGACCAGCCCGGCCACTCGTCCTCGAAGGTCCGGTCGAAGCGGCGTGCCGAGCCCAGGGCACGGCGGCCGCCACGCCGCGCCGTCGGCAGCGGACTCGCGGCGCCGCCACCTCCAGGTCCACCCCCAGCCGACGGGCCCCGTCGCCCTGGTCGCAGCGCGGACGGCGTAGGAACCTTCATCCATTGCTCGATCTGGAGGCGCCGCCGGGCCAGAGGCTTCTCTGCCGTCCAGAGGCGCAACCCGACGTCAGGAGTCATGCGGGGAGGACCGGGGCAGCCCGCCGCGGAGCGAGCGGATCATGCTGCGCTGTATGCCGAGGACGGTCTCCACGGCGTGCTCGGGGTCGGGGCTGCCGGCGTCCAGCCAGCTGATGATGGCGTCGACGACGAGCACCGGCATCAGCCGGGCCGCCCACTGGCGGCGCGCGGGGTCGGGGATGAGCCGGCGGAGGCCGACCTCGGCGGCGGCGGCTATAGCCGCCTGCCGCTCGTCGACGAGCCCCCGGAACTCGGGCTCCCTCGCCGCGTGGCGGAACAGCAGCCGGAACCCGTCCGGGGTCTCGCGGGCCACCGCGAACAGGGCCTCGATACCGTCGGGGCCGAACCGGCCGGCGCCCACCTGCGTGAACCGATCCTGGACCGCCTGCAGGGCCGCGTCGAGGGCGGCCCGGTAGAGGTCGGTCTTGGAGTCGAAGTTGCGGTAGATCGTGTCGCGCGCGACCTCGGCCTCGGCGGCGATGTCGTCCAGGCTCGTCGCCGCGAACCCACCGCGGGCGAACGCGCGGGTGGCGGCCGCGACCAGGGCCTGGCGCCGCTCCGCACGGCGCATCAGCCGCCGCGGCGCCGGTGCCGGGCGGATCTGATCAGCGCTGCTCACGGTTCCTGCCCATGGCGGCTCATTCTGGGGATGTCTGCTTGGGTCGGCGAGGATGTGTCCTCCAGCAGCTCGTGGAGCCGGGCGGCAAACGCCCGCGGGTGGGTGACGTAGCCCGCGTGGTGCCCGGGAAACTCGACCAGCGTCGTGCCCAGCAGATCGTCCACTGCCACCGCGGACCGATACGGCCAGTGCTCCCGCGCGGCCTCTCCTCCGGCCAGGACGATCCGGACCGGCGCGGTGCGGAGCGCGGAAACATCGATTCGGTAGTTGCACAGCATTGGCGCCTCGCGTTCCAAGAAGAATCTGCCGTTGGCTTCCGCCCGCGGCGTGCGCTCCGGCAGGCCCATGCCGCGCTTACCGTCGCGCCGAACCCCGATGCTGGCGGCGAACCGGTCCAGCGCGGACGCGGCGCGCTCTCGCCGGGCAGTCTCGATGAACTCCTCGGGGCGGGGAGCGACCTCGCCCAGCAGGTATGGGGCCGGCGGCTCATGGGCGACGATCGTTCGCAGCCCCTCGGGATGACGGGCGGCCAGGTCGAGCGCGATGACGGCTCCGAAGCTGCTGCCGAACACGCAGGCCGGCCGGTCGGTGAGCGCCGCCAGGAGCAGGTGGACGTCGTCGCTCTCCATCTCCACGCGGAGCGCCTGGCCCGGGTCGTCCAGCGGGCTGCGGCGCTGGCCGCGGCGGTCGTACGTCACCGCGGCATACGAGCTGGCGCGCTGGCCGACGAGGTCACCGGCCGCGTCGGCGTCGCCGGCCCCGCCCTGGGCGATGAGCAGCGGCGGCCCCGCGCCGTGCACCGCGTAGTGCAGGCTGGCTCCCGGCACTCGGAGGATGCCGGTGGTCGGCGGGTTCATCGGCCGCCTCCGGCGACGGAGCCGTCGCGGGCGCCCCTGCCTGACAGCAGTAGAAGCGCGAGGCCGGAGCCGAGCACGATCCAGCTGATCTCCCGGTGAACCGCGAGGAAGGTGGTGGTCGGCAGGATGAGCGCCAGGGCCATGCGCGTTGACGCGTCGATCAGGAGCGTAGCGCCGATGATCGCGGTCGCGACGCCGACCTGGCGGCTCCCCGGTGGGGCGGGCCGGCGCAGCAGCCGGAGCACGGGCGACAGCAGCGGCCTGCGTACGGCGACCGACACCAGGGCAGCCAGCCCGATGGCGCCGGTGAGCGGGGCCTCCTGCACCTCGAGCAGGAAGGGATTCCCGTGCAGCAGGGCGGTCCCGAGGAGCGTGACGGAGAATCCCCCGACGGAGAAGGCCCCGATCGGGTCGACGCGGCGGCGCCAGGCGAGACGCGCCGCCGTCCACGCAGTCGGAACGGCACCCGCGAGCGCGAGCGCGGTCGTGTCGGCGCCCACCCGCGGACGCAGGAGAACGTAGAGCAGCAGGGGGACGACGAAGCTGACGGCCAGGCTCGGGAGGTATCTCCACACCAGAGGTCTGATCGGTGGCGGCCCGCCGGTCCGGGTGGCGTACGGGGACGACAGCGTCTGAGGCATCATCGGGCCGTCGAACCTGGCGGTACGGGCGCGCTCGCGGCCGCCTCGATGATCCGCGCGGCGTCCGCGGGCTGCAGGATCCCGGCCGCGCTGTCCTGGTTGGCGGCGCGGGTGACGGCGGCCACGTAGGCCGCGTGCGTCGGGTAGAGCGCGGTCAGCTCGGCCGCTGGCAACGGCTTGGTCGTGCCGAACAGCAAACACGGGTTTCCGACCACTCCGCCGGGCCCCAGCGTTCCCGTAACGGTCCGGTTGCCGTAGCCGCTCAGGGTCGCTGTCGGGACCTGGAGGGCGGGCGTGCGGATGCCGCCGAGCGCGTTGCCGTACTGGTCGCGCACGATGGCCGGGCTGCCCGTCACCTCGATGCGCGGCGCCTGCATGGCGGGGGTCCCCGCCCGGACCCAGCGGGCGAGCTGGGAGAGCGCCGTGTCCATCACGTCCGACTCCTGCCCCGCGTTGGGGGGAAAGGCGCACGGCACCCGGGCCGGCGACGCGTTGGCGGCTTCGTTCAGGCCCAGGATGGAGGCGTCCGCGTGGGAGGTTCCGGGCAGCTCCCAGAGCCGGAAGTGGCTGCTGTCGCCCTGGTTGACGGGGAAGTAGTCCAGCGCCGGGACACCCGGATCGAGTATGTCGCTCTCCGACTCCACGGTGAGGACGGGCACCGACAGGTCGGTGCGAGTGAGGACGGTCCCGGGCGTCGTGTGTCCGTGGGAGATGGGCGCCGCGTTGGACCCGCGGCTGTGGATCAGGAAGCCGTCGAAGAGCCGGTCCATCGGCTGGATGGCGTTGCTGTACGTCACCAGCGAGTGGGCCCCTCCCGAATCGCCGTCTGCGATGAGCTGCCTCGGGCTCAGGCCGCCCAGCGGGTCAACCCCGTTCGGGTGGCGCAGGGCCTTGGCGGCCTGGGAGTAGATGCTGTAGACGAAGTCAGTGCCCGGGTACGTCAGCGGCGCGTACCGAGCCGGGTCGATGGCCTTCAGCACCGGGATGGTGTTCGGCTGGCCCACGATGCCACCCGTCGTGACACCCACCCAGGCGAACCCGTCGCGCACCAGCTCCGCGTGCGCCCAGAGGAACTCCGGATCGGTCTCCCTGCCGCCGGGGGCGTCGAGCCACTCCACGACTACTGTGCCGTTGAACCTCGCCGGATCTGTCGGGCGCCGGACCAGGAGCCGCGTCTCGTACGTGGCGTGCCCGGCTGCCCGGACCGACCACCGTCCACCGCTCGTCCAGGTCCCGACCTCGACGTAGCTGGTCGCCGTTCCTCGCAGGAGGTACTCCTGCTCGGTGTAGCCGGCGGCGACGAGCGGCACGGTGGACGCGTCAGCCGGCCGCCCGGGCCCCGTCACCGGCCCCGTCACCCGCGGGTCCTGCACGGCCACGGCCCGCGAGAACCCCGCCGAACAGCCGACGGTCGCTACGAGTGCGAGCGCCAGGGCCATCGCCGCGAGCGACAGGTGCACGGACGTTGTCCCCTTCCGCAGATTTCCAGACTTCATAGTCTGGACTTTAGAATACGATCTACTTGATGTCAAGGATGATGGCGCGCCGCGTCGACCAGCAGGCGCAACTCCTCGCCCCGGTTCCGCCGAGCTCTCGCGGATGACGAAGTCGAGCGGGTACTTGGTGCCCATTCGAACCCGGTCGCGCCCGGGCACCGAATACGACGCAGGGCCGTACAACCAGTACGGCGGAGTCTGGTCGGCCGCCCGCGATACTTTTCGAACCTTGTTCCTGGCGCCGCCGCCTGACGTCCGGGCCGCGTTCGAGCAACCCGTGGAGGCATTTTGAGGCAGCCCCAGGTTCCTACGCCTGCCCTGAGTGACCCCTTCGGCCACCCCGCCGCAGCAGCCACACTACTGAGACGGCGGACGACCGACACTCTTGTCCACGTCCAAGTCGACAATCAGCATGAGAAGGCCGGTCCGAGAGTCCCCCGCCTGGACCTACCCAGCCAGTGCCGGTGGTCGCGTTCGTGGAGGATCAGCGCGGCCCGGCCGACAGTGACCGTCGCCAGGATCAGCACCATCGCAACCGCGGTGATCAGGATCCCAGACAGCCTGTCCCACCACAGGGTCAGCTGGGACTACTCCCATCGCGTCCGGACCCATGACAGCAGCGAAGAGTAGCTGACGAATTCACTACCCGCTCGACCGCTGGCCCTCTACCGGGGTCGCAGTGCCACGGGCAGCCGCTTGTAGCCGGCCACGATGTTCGAGCGCAGCCGTTCGGGCGGCCCGACCAGTTCGACGCGCTCGACGCGGGACAACAGATGGCCGAAGAGGACGCGCAACTCCATGCGGGCCAGCGACGCCCCGATGCAGAAGTGCTCGCCGATGCCGAACGTCAGGTGCCGGTTGGGTGAGCGGCGCACGTGGAACGCCTGCGGCTCCGGGAACACCGCCTCGTCGCGGTTGGCGGAGATGTTCCAGATGACGACCTGCTCGCCAGGCCGCACCGTCTGGCCCCCGACCAGGTGCTCCCTCGTGACCGTGCGCATGACGTGGATGGCCGGCGAGGTCCAGCGCAGCATCTCCTCGACCGCCGAGTCGAGCAGGTCGGGTTCTGCCCGCAGGGCCGCCCACTGGTCAGGGTGCTCGATCAGGGCGAGCAGGCCGCCGGCTGCGGCGTGCAGCGTCGTCTCGTTGCCGCCGACGATCAGGTTGTCGCAGTGGAGCAGGATCTCGGCGTCCGCCAGCGGCCGGCCCTCCACCTCCGCCGTGGCGAGCACGCTGACCAGGTCGTCGCCCGGCGCCCGCCGCCGCTCCGCCAGCAGCTTGGCGTGGTAGGCGAGGATCTGGGCGTGCGCGCCGCCCTTCGACAGGCGCTCCGAAGGCGACCGGCGGAAGGAAGGGTCGGACGAGCCGAAGGCAACGCGCGTCAGCTCCTGCATCCGTTCCCAGTCCGCGCGGGGCACCCCCATCATCTCGTTGATCATCACCGCCGGCACCGGCGCGGCGACGTCGTTCACGAAGTCGCAGCGTCCGGCGGCCAGCGCCCGCTCGACCAGGTGCTCGACGGCGACAGTGAGGCTGTCGTGCATCCGCTGCACCATGCGCGGGGTGAAGGCGCGGTTCAGGACGACGCGGAGTCGGGTGTGACGCGGAGGGTCGGTCATGACCAGCATCCGGCCTCCGGCAGGGTCTGCCGACCGCCGGTTCGGTCCCAGCAGGATCCCCCGGATGGACGTCAGCCAGTCGGTGCCGCGATAGGCGGTGACGGCATCCTCGTGGCGGACCAGCGCCCAGAACCCGGGGCCGTCGGGCTCGTCGTGCCAGTGCAGCCCGGGGCGTCTCCTGAGCTCGGCGAACAGAGCGTGGGGGTCGCCCAGCGCGTATAGATCCGGGTCGTCGATGTCCATGCGCTCCTCACCTCGCGGCGGCCGCCGGCACGCCGGCTGTGGCGAATGATAGGCTGGCGGCGTGGGTGGCTGCATCCACTGATTCTTCAGGGATATCCCTGAACTGATTCCAGGGGTGGCCCTGATGGTCGCGCGCACAGAGTGTGGCTACACTCGCCTGTATTCCAACACGCAGCCAGGCCGGAGCCACCGGCCTGCCGGCGGTGCTCGTGCCCGGGCACTTGTGAGCAGGAGGGACTGACATTGGCGCCCGGCGAGTGGCGGTGCCCCGCATCCTTCGGCCAGGAGCGTCTGTGGTTCGGCACGCTGCTGGAACCCGGATCACCCGTCTATAACATCTCCGCCCCCATCCCACTCTCGTTTCCGCTCGCCACCGGCGACCTCGTGGCGGCGCTACGCGAGGTCGTCCGCCGCCACGAGATCCTCCGCACCGCCCTGCGCATGGAGGACGGCGCGCTCGTCCAGGTGGTCCATCCCGAGGTGGCGGTGGAGGCGGACCTGCTGGATCTCTCAGGAGTCCCGGCCGCTGAGCGGTTGGACCGGCTGCACGAGCTGTACGCCGAGCAGGCGCTGACCACCATACCGCTCGACCAGGCGCCCCTCTGGCGGGCGTGCCTGGTGCGCGAGTCGGAGGCCGAGTGGGTGCTGGCCTTCGTCGCCCACCACGCGATCCTGGACGCCTCCTCCGTCGTCCGGCTGACGGCCGAGCTCGCCGAGCTGTGCCGGGCGGCGGTGGAAGGGCGCCAGCCCCGGCTGCCCGACCTGCCCATCCAGTACGGGGACTACGCGGTGTGGCAGCGGCGCAAGCTCGACGCGCCCTCGTTCGAGGCCGGCCTCGCGTACTGGCGTGAGCGGCTGGCCGGCCTGCCCGGGCCGCTCACCCTGCCCCTGGACCGGCCACGTCCGGCCAGCCCGAGCTACGGCGGGGCGGACGTGCGGTTCCCGCTGTCCACGGGCACCCGGGACCGCCTGGCCGCGCTGGCGCGCCGGCTCGGGTCCACGCCGTTCACGGTCCTGCTGGCCACCTTCGTCGCGCTGCTCCACCGGCTCTCGGGACAGACCGACATCCTCGTCGGCGTGCCGGTGGGGGTCCGGGAGCCACCCCAGCTCGAGCCGTTGATCGGCATGTTCGTCAACCCCGTGGTCGTGCGCGCGGACGCGTCGGGCGACCCGACGTTCGCAGGCCTGGTCGAGCGAGTGGGAGCGACGCTGCGGGAGGCCTGGGCGCACCAGGACGTGCCGTTCCAGAAGATCGTGGAGGCGGTGGCGCCAAGGCGTGAGCCGGGGGTGCCGCCGCTCTATCAGTGCGCCCTCAACTACCTGACAGAGTCGACGATCGAGAGGCGCTACGGGACGGCCCGCGAGGAGCTGCTGCTCGAGCTGTCCGACGTCGATGGCCGGCTGGAGTACCGGCACGACCTGTTCGACCCGGAGACCGCCCGCGCCCTGGCGGACCGCTACGTCCGGCTGCTCGACGCCGCGCTGAGCGATCCGGCCGCCCGCCTGTCCGGCCTGGACCTGCTGGACCCCGCCGAGCGGGAGCTGGTCACCGGGCGCTGGAACTCGACGGCGACGCCCTTCCCGGAGCAGTCGACGGTGCTCGACCTGGTGTGGGCGCAGGCCGAGCGCCGGCCCGGCGCGGTGGCGGTCCGGGACGGCCGTGCGGAGCTGACCTACGGCGAGCTGCGCGACCGGGCCGGTCGCCTGGCCCACCGGTTGCGGGCGCTGGGGGCGGGGCCGGAGCGGCTGGTGGGTGTTGCCCTGCCGCGCTCGGCGGACCTGGTCGTAGCGGTGCTGGCCGTGCTGGAGGCCGGTGCGGCGTACGTCCCGCTCGATCCGGCGTACCCGCCAGAGCGGCTGCGCCTGATGCTGGCCGACAGCGGCGCCGCCGTGGTGGTCACCAGCAGTGTGCTGCGGGGAAGGCTGCCGGACGAGGTTCCCGCCGTCGCGTGCGTGGACGAGGCGCCCGCGGGACCGCCGGCGACCACGTGCCCGCCGGGCGGCGCCCGGCCCGAGAACCTGGCCTACGTCATCTACACCTCCGGCTCGACCGGCAGGCCCAAAGGGGTCATGGTCGAGCACCGCTCGCTGGTCAACTTCGTGGCGTGGTTCAGCCGGCAGTTCGGGCTCGGGCCCGGCGACCGGGTGCTGGCCTCGTCGTCCCCCAGCTTCGATGCCTTCGGCGTCGAGCTGTACCCGCCGCTGGCCTCGGGCGGCACCGTCGTCATGGCGCCGCCGTCGGGGTTCTTGAGCCCCGACACGCTGCTCGAGACGGCGGCCGCCGAGCAGGTGACGATGCTCTCCGTGGTGCCGACGACCCTGCGCGTCGTGGCCGGCCACCCGGCCCTGGCCGCCTGCACCAGCGTCCGCCAGGTGGTGTGCGGAGGCGAGGCGCTGCCCGGCGAGCTGGCCTCCCAGCTCGCCGGACGCCTGCCCGTGCCTCTGCACAACCTGTACGGGCCCACCGAGGCAACGATCTGCATCTCCTTCCATACGGCGGCGGCCGGAGACGCGGCGCCCGGACCGCTGCCGATCGGCCGGCCGGTCGCGAACGCGCGTCTGTCCGTGCTGGACGGGGCCGGTGGCCTGACGCCGGTCGGGGTGGCCGGCCACCTGCACGCTGCCGGCGTACCCCTCGCCCGGGGCTACCTCGGCCGCCCCGGCGACACCGCGGCGGCCTTCGTCCCCGATCCCTTCGGGCCGCCCGGGTCCCGGCTCTACCGGACCGGTGACCGGGCCAGCTGGGGCCGCGACGGGACGCTGGCCTGGGGCGGCCGCCTGGACCAGCAGGTCAAGCTGCGCGGCCTGCGGATCGAGCCGGGCGAGATCGAGAGCGTCCTGCGCGCGCAGCCCGGCCTGCGCGACGCGGTAGTGGTGCTGCGCGAGGACGCGCCGGACGACCGGCGCCTGGCAGCCTACGTGGTGTCCGGCCCGGGCGCCCAGCCGGCGCCGGCCGAGCTGCGCGCCGCGCTCGCCGGGGTGCTCCCCGACCACATGGTCCCGTCCACGCTGATGGTCCTGGACCGCCTGCCGATGACGCCCAACGGCAAGCTCGACGTCCGCGCACTGCCGGCCCCGGACCAGGCCCGAGCGCCGGCGCGGGACCACCTGCCGCCGCGGACGGCCGGCGAGGAGCTGGTGGCCGGGATCTGGGCCGAGGTGCTCGGGGTCGAGCAGGTGGGCGCCCTCGACGACTTCTTCGAGCTCGGCGGCCACTCCCTGCTGGCCATGATGGCCATGGCCCAGCTGTCCGAGACGGTCGAGCACGAGATCCCGATCGAGCTGGTCTTCAGCCACCCGACCGTCGGCGGCCTGGCAGCGGCGGTGGAGCGGTTGGTCCTCGCCGACCCTGGAGCCCTCCCCGACGACGAGTCGCGGACGCCGGCGAGCGGCCACGCGGGCGGCGCCGGGTGACCTCCGGAGAGCCGCCGCCGGACGCCGACCCCGCCGCCGTCCAGCAGACGCTGCTGGAGCGGCGCCTGCGCGGGCGTCCCCGACCCGAGCGCGTGCGGATCGGCCACCGGCCCGCCGGAGTCTCCCCGCCGCTGTCCTTCGCCCAGGAGCGGCTCTGGTTCATGGAGCAGTTCGCCCCCGGGACCCTCGCCTACGTCAACACGGCCCTGGTCCGTCTCCGCGGCGAGCTGGACCCGGCGGCGCTCCAGGGGGCGCTCGACGCGGTGGCCGCCCGTCACGAGGCGCTGCGGACGCGCATCCGCACGACCGACCTGGGGGAGCCCGTCGCGCACGTGGAGCCTGCGGCCGGGATCCCGCTCCGCGTGGTCGACCTGGACCCGGGGGCGAACGGCGGGGACGGCGAGCGGAGGGCGCACGAGCTGGCGACCGAGGAGGCGCGCAGGCCGTTCGACCTCGCCGCCGGGCCGCTGCTGCGTGCGCTGCTCGTGCGCCTGGACGCGGAGGACCACGTGCTCCTCCTCGCCGCCCACCATGCCGTCACGGACGGCTGGGCCACCGAGACGCTGATCGGCGAGGTGGTGGAACACCACCGCGCCCTGCGCGCCGGCACGGCGCCGGCCGTCCCCGAGCTCCCCGTCCAGTACGGCGACTATGCCTGCTGGCAGCGCCAGCGGCTGGCGGGCGGGGCCCTGGATGGCGACGCCTCGTACTGGGCCGCCCAGCTCGCCGGGCTGCCGCCGCTCGACCTGCCGGCCGACCGGCCGCGGCCGGCCAGCCAGAGCTTCGACGGCGCCTCGCACCGGTTCTGGCTCGATGCCGACCTCACGGGGGCCGTCGCCGGGCTGGGCCGCTCCTGCGGAGCCACGCTCTTCATGACGCTGCTGGCCGCGTACCACACGCTGCTCGCGCGGTACTCCGGCCAGTGGGACTTCGCCATCGGGTCCCCGGTCGCGGGCCAGACCCGGCCGGAGCTGCGCCACCTGGTCGGCATGTTCGTCAACATGCTCACGCTCCGCCTCCGCTCCGCTCCCGAGATCACCTTTCTCGAGCTCCAGGCGACCGCCAGGCACACCGTGGTGGAGGCGCTCGCCCACCAGGAGCTGCCCTTCGAGCAGATCGTCAACCAGCTGGGCGTGGAGCGCGACGTCAGCCGCTCGCCCCTGTTCCAGGCCAGCTTCGCGCTCCTGAACTACCGCATGCGCGACCACTCGCTCGCCGGTCCCGGCGGGCCCGGCCTGTCCGTCGCCTGGGAGCCGCTCGAGCTGCCGGCGGCGCGCTTCGATCTCGACCTCCAGGCCGTCGAGGTGCAGGGCAGGCTGCTGTGCAAGCTCACGTACGGCACGGCCCTGTACACCGAGCCGACCATCGCGCGGATGGCGGGGCACCTGGGGACGCTGCTCCGCTCGATCGTCGAGCGACCCGACGCGCCCCTGGCGAGCCTGCCGCTGCTGGGCCCCGAGGAGCGGACCCTGGTGGTGGAGGGCTGGAACGCCACGGCGGCGGACGTGGACGAGGCGGCCACGCTGACCGGGCTGGTCGAGGCGCAGGTGGCCCGAACGCCGGCCGCGACTGCGGTGGTGTTCGAGGACGAGCGCCTGACCTTCGCGGAGCTCGACGCCCGGGCGAACCGGGTGGCGCACGGCCTGCGCCGGCAGGGCGTCGGACCCGAGGTGCTGGTGGGCGTGTGCGCCGAGCGCTCACTGGAGCTCGTCGTGGGGCTGCTCGGGGTGCTCAAGGCGGGCGGCGCCTACGTGCCGCTCGACCCGGACTATCCCCCCGACCGGCTGGCGTTCATGATCGGCGATGCGGCGGCGCCGGTGCTCCTGACCCAGCGCCACCTGGCCGGCCGGCTGCCGGCGACGGACGTCGCGGTCCTGCTCCTGGACGACCCTGCGGCGTGGGCCGGCGAGCCGGACGCCGGCCTCCCGCAGCTCGCCGCGCCTGCCAGCGCGGCGTACGTGATCTACACGTCGGGCTCAACCGGCCGGCCGAAGGGCGTCCCCAACACGCATCGCGCCATCTGCAACCGGCTCGACTGGATGCAGCGGACGTACCGGCTCACGGCCGGCGACGTGGTCCTGCAGAAGACGCCGGCCAGCTTCGACGTCTCCGTCTGGGAGTTCTTCTGGCCGCTGCTCGCGGGCGCGCGGCTCGTGCTGGTCCGCCCGGGCGGCCACCGAGACGGCGCCCACCTGCGCGACGTCATCGTCGAGCGAGGCGTGACGACGGCGCACTTCGTGCCCTCCATGCTGGCCACGTTCCTGGCCGAGGACGGGGTCGAGTCCTGCACCTCGCTGCGCCGCGTGATCTGCAGCGGCGAGGAGCTGCCACCTCCGGTCGCCCTGCAGGTCCTGGAGCGGCTGCCCGGCTGCGAGCTGCACAACCTGTACGGTCCGACCGAGGCAGCGATCGACGTCAGCGCCTGGCGCTGCGAGCCGGCAGCGCTGGCCGGGGCGGCGACGGTGCCCATCGGCAGGCCCATCCAGAACGTCCGGCTGCACGTGCTGGACGCCCGGCTGCAGCCCCTCCCCGCCGGCGTGCCGGGTGAGCTCTTCATCGGAGGCGCCGGCCTGGCCCGGGGCTACCTCGGGCGCCCGGGCCTGACGGCGGAGCGGTTCGTGCCCGACCCACTGGGACCCCCGGGCTCGCGCCTGTACCGGACCGGGGACCTGGCCAGGTGGCGGTCCGACGGGGCGCTGGAGTTCTGCGGCCGCCTGGATCACCAGGTCAAGCTGCGGGGGCAGCGCATCGAGCTGGGCGAGATCGAGACGGTGCTCCGCGGCGTGCCTGGCGTCCGCGAGGCGGCGGTGCTGGTGCGCGAGGACGTCCCCGGCGACCGCCGCCTGGTCGCCTACGTGACGCCTGAACGAGGCGCCGCGCCGGCCGCTCAGGTGCTGCGAGGGGCCCTCCGGGGGTCGCTGCCCGAGTACATGGTCCCGGCGGCGTACGTCGTCCTCGACGCGCTGCCCCTGGGCCCCACCGGCAAGCTCGACCGGCGGGCGCTGCCCAGGCCGGAGCGCGAGCCGCTGGCCGGCGAGGAGCTCGCGGAGCCCCGGACCGCCGTCGAGCGGACGCTGACGGACGTCTGGCAGGACGTGCTGCAGATCGACCGGCTGGGCATCGACGACGACTTCTTCGACCTGGGCGGTCACTCGCTGCTCGCAACCCAGGTCGTCGCCAGGCTGCGCCGGGCCCTGGACGGGCACGGGCGGCCGGTGGGCGTGATGGACCTCTTCAAGAACCGGACCATCCGGGAGCTGGCGGCGCTCATCGAGCGCCCGGTCGAGGGCGACGAGCCGCGCCGCCTCCTCCACGAGCTGACCCGGCCAGTGCCGGCAGCCCGGCGGGCCGGCACGTTCGTGTGCGTGCCGTACGGCGGCGGCAGCGCCGTCGTCTACCAGCCGCTGGCGGACGGGCTGCCCGCCGGCTGGTCGCTGTACTCGGTGGCCATCCCGGGCCACGACGTCGGCCTGAACGAGGACGCGCTGCCGTTCGAGGAGCTGGCCCGGCGCTGCGCGGACGAGGTGCTGGAGCGGGTGGAGGGCCCGTTGGTCCTGTACGGCCACTGCGGCGTGGGCGGGGCGCTCGTCGTGGAGATCGCCCGCCGGCTGGAGGCGGCCGGACGCCGGCTGGAGGCCGTGTACGTCGGCGCCATCTTCCCGTTCGCGCGTCCGGGGGGCGCGCTGACCGCCCTGTCCAGGCTCCGGACCGCCCTGGAGGAGCTCGGCAGCAACCGCTCGTACGCCAACTGGCTGAAGTCGATGGGCGTGGACATGGACGAGCTCGATCCGGAGCAGGCCGACCGGATCATCCGCAACATGCGGCGGGACGGCCTGAGCGCCGAGGAGTACTTCACCACGCTGTTCGACCGGCGGGTCACCCGGCTGCGGGCGCCCATCATCTCGGTGGCCGGCGACCGCGACCCGGCCACGTACTACTGGGAGGAGCGCTACCGGGAGTGGCTCTTCCTGGCCGACGTGGTCGCGGTGGTGCGGCTGGAGGAGGCCGGCCACTTCTTCCTGCGCTACCGGGCCGTGGAGCTGGCGGAGATCGTGACCCGCACCCACCTCGCGCTCGCCGAGGGGACGGAGGACCGCCTCGACAGGGAGGCGCGCGGTCGGGACGGCTGGTGGCTGGAGGGCGTCCGGCGGCCCCAGGACGGCGAGCCGGAGGGTGGGCGGCGGCCTGCCGAGCCGGGCCTGCGCCGGTTCCTCGCCGTCGCCCTCGGGCAGCTGATCTCCATGACCGGGTCGGCCCTCACCCAGTGGGCCATCCCGGTCTGGATCTACCTCCACACGGCCTCGCTCGTCCGGTTCGGGCTCTTCGGCGTCGTGTCCCTGGTCCCGGGCCTGCTCGTCGCGCCGCTCGCAGGCGGCATCGTCGACCGCACGGACCGCCGGCGCGTCATGGCCCTGGCCAGCCTGGGCGCCGGGGGCGCCGAGCTGGCACTGGCGGTGCTGCTGGCGACCGGGCACCTGCAGACGTGGCACCTCTACGGCCTGCTCGTGCTGGTGTCCGTCGCCCTCGCGTTCCAGCGCATCGCCTACACGGCGGCGATCCCCCAGCTCGTCCCCAAGCGGTTCCTCGGGCACGCCACCGGGATGTTCCAGATGAGCACCGGCTTCGCGACGCTGCTCGTGCCCCTGCTGGCGGCCGGCCTGCTGGCCGCCATCGGCCTCGGCGGCATCCTGGCGGTCGACATCGCCACCTACGGGTTCGCCCTGGCGGTGCTGGCGGCCGTCCGCTTCCCGCACACGATGGGCTGGCGGCCCCGCGAGCCGCTGCTCGAGGAGATCGCAAACGGGTTCCGGTACTCGTGGGACCACCGCGGCCTGCGGGCCCTGCTGCTGTTCTCGGCCGTCGCCAACGTGTTCCTGGCGGCGCCCCTGATCCTGGTGGCGCCGCTCGTGCTGTCGTTCGCCAGCCTGGCCCAGGTCGGCCAGGTCACCTTCATCGACGCGGTCGGCGCGGTGGTGGGGGGCCTGATCGCGACCGTGTGGGGAGGTCCCCGCCGGCGCCGGCTGCTGGGGATGCTGCTGGTGACGTTCCCCCTGGCCGCGTGCTGCGCGCTGACGGGCCTGCGTCCGGCGCTGCCGGTCGTGGCCGCGGGCGCCTTCGGGACCACGCTGACGCTGCTCCTGATCAACGCGATCTACATCACCATCGTGCAGGTCAAGGTGCCGCAGCGCTTCCACGGCCGGGTGTTCGCGATCAACCAGCTGATCGCCTGGTCCACGCTGCCGGTCGGCTTCGTGCTCATCGGGCCGCTGGCGGCCGGCCTGCTCGACCCGCTGCTGGTCCCCGGCGGCGCGCTGGCCCCGACGGTGGGCGCCGTCATCGGGGTGGGCGCCGGCCGGGGGATCGGCCTGCTCTACCTCCTGATGGGGCTGGCGATGGCCGTGCTCACCGTCGTCGGGCTCCGGCTCCCCGTGCTCGCGCGGTTCGACGCGGAGGTGCCGGACGCCCTGCCCGACGACCTGGTCGGCGCCCGCGACCAGTGGGCCCGCCGGACCGGGCGGGAGGGGGAGGCGGCGTAGGGTCCGGCCGGGCTCAGCCAGGGGCGTGCGCCGCCGGCCCGAGCCGCGCCTCCTGCGGCTGCCGCCACGGGTATGTCGCGCCGTACAGCCGGCGCATGGTCGCGTTCCCCTCCAGGAAGAAGGAAGGGCCGGCGCTGGAGGCGCTGCCCAGCCGGTAGTTGACCGTCGTCCGCGTCGTCGAGGCGACCGGCGCGGTCCGGATGAGCACGTCGGCCACGATCGAGTCCGCGCCGTGGCCGTACACCCAGCGGTGGGCGACCCGGGCGTAGAGGTGGCGACGGATGGCGTAGCAGCTGGTGTCCACCAGGTGACGATAGGTGGCCAGGAAGGCCTCGTCCGGGGCGGGCAGGCAACCCGTGCCCAGCGCCAGCGCCTGGTGGCGCGGCCAGCGACCGATGCTGTCGGCGTCGTCCTCGCAGACCGGGCTGCCATCCGCCAGGCGGATGCGCCGGAATGCGTGCGTCCAATCGCACCGCCGGCGCTCCAGGGTGGCGATGCAGTCCTCCACGTGCTCGGGGTCGAACCAGTTGTCGTCGTCGAGGTTGAACAGCACGTCGGCGTTGCAGAGGAAGGGCGACGCCGCGTAGACGCGGTGGCCCCGGTACACCCCGCACCCGGTGTTGTAGGGCAGCCTCAGGACGTCGATCCGCCGGTCACCGCCGGTGTACTCGCGGACGATCCCCTCTGCGGCCCCGGCGAACGCCGGACCGTCGACGACGACCAGGTGGCGCACGTGCGGGTACGTCTGCGCCTGGACGCTGCGGATCGCCTGGTGCAGGTGCCGGCTGCCCACGGTCGGCGTCACGACGGCTGCGCTGGGGCGGTTCACCCGGCGCCGCCGGCCCGCGCGGCCGCCTCCACGATCGCGGCCGCCCGGGCCCCGGCGCCGGTCCCCTCGGCCTCCATCACCAGCCGATACCGCTCGCACCGTTCCCGCAGCTCGGCCGAGTCGAGCTCCGTCAACGCCGCGCTCACGGCCGCCTCGGACCACCGGCTCATGGGGACGAACCGGCCCACGCCCAGGCGCCGCACCTGCGCGGCGTTGTCGGGGCGGTCGTGACCCGCGGGCAGCACCAGCTGCGGCGCCCCCGCGGCGAGCGCCCACGCGATCGTGTTGATGCCCCCGTGGTGGATCACGGCGCTCACCCGGGACAGGATCGCGGCGTGGGGGATCTCGGCGACCCACCCGACGCCGGGCGGCAGGGCCGCCGGCACGGCGCTCCGCCGCCTGGTCACCACCAGGGCCGGCCTGTCCAGCGCCGCGCAGCCGCCGACGGCCGCGTCGTAGAACCGGGCGTCGACGAAGTTGCCGCTGCCGCCGCTGATCAGCACCGGCTTCTGGCGCAGGAGCGCGTCGACGTCCGCCGGGAGCGGGCCGGTCTCCTCCGGCTCGTGGAGGAGGAAGCCGACGGGCGCGCACACCTCCGGCACCCCCGGCCCGAACCAGCCCGGCCAGTTGCCGATGCTGGCGGTGGGCAGCGCGAGCCACGTCTCCCAGTCGGCAACGGCGGGCAGCGCCACGTCCCGCCGGAAGGCGTCGATCTCCGCCGCCAGGCGGGCCGCGTAGAAGCGGGGCAGGAAGGCCGCACCCTCCGCCTGAGGCGGCGAGATGAACACCGTCACCAGCGCCGACCCCGTCGCCTCGGCGGTGCAGAGCGCGGCCACCCCGCTCAGCGCCAGGGAGACGATCACCGAGCCCTCCTCGCCGCAGAGGCCGTGCAGCAGGTCGAACTCGGGCCGCCAGGCGGGGACGACATGCCTGGCGTAGAACTCCGGGACCGTCCGCAGGTCGTTCAGCAGCGGCTGGTCGTCGATGAACCGGGCGAAGCCGGCCGCGTCGTCGACCGGGAGCGCGGGGATGCCGGACCGCGAGGCCAGCGACAGGTAGCCGCAGTTCGTGACCAGCGTGGTCGAGTGACCCCGCTCGCGGAGCGCGCGGGCGATCGTGAGCAGCGGCTCCACGTCCCCTCGCGTCCCGGTGGCGAGCAGGACCGCATTGGCCACTACGATGCCGGCTCGACCTGGACCAGGCGCTGGGCGCGAACCGCCGTGGCCAGGGTCGCCAGCGTCAGGCCGGTGTCGAAGAGGACGTTCGCGTCCAGGTCGACGTCCAGCTCGGCGCGGATGCGGCTCAGCAGCCGGAACGCGGCCAGTGACGTGCCTCCCAGCTCGAAGAAGTTGTCGTGGGCTCCGATCGAGGGCAGACCCAGCAGGTCCTCCCACATGGCGTGCAGCCTCGCCTCGATCGGGTCCCCGCCTCCGCCCGCCGGCTCGCCGGCGGGCGCGTCGTCCCCGATGGGGGCCGCCACGCCGGCGGCCAGCTGGCGCAGGATGGCGTTCTCGTCCACGGCCTCGGCCGACTCCTCGTCCAGCCAGCCTGGCACGGCGTCCCCGCTCGCCGCGGGTGCGGCCCGGTCCGGGTCGAACGACACCACGGCGGCCGCCCCAGCCGGCAGGCGGACGGCCCACCGGGAGGTGCCCTCCCCGACCGCCGTCCCGGGCAGGGCGGCCGCGAACTGCTGGAGGGGCTCGTTCCTGGGCGTCGCCGTGACCGGCAGCTGGACCTCGGCGAGGCCGCGCTCCAGGGCCATCACCCCCAGCCGCGCCACGATCTGGTGCTCAACGCCCCGCCCCAGCGTCCGGCAGCTCAGGAACAGGCTCTCCACGCGGAGGCGGTCGGGCGCGCCCACCTCGGCGACCACGCCACCCACCAGCCCGTAGTCCTCGAAGCGGTCCCTGACGCGGACGACCAGGCAGCGCCGGTCCGGCCGGTCCAGGAGGGCGAGCATCTCGCCCGGCGTCCGCCGGATCCCGGTCGCGTTGAACTGGTTGGTGCGGACCGAGAGCTGCGCCATCCGGTTGGCGTCGCCCGGCGTCATGGGCTCGATCGTGACCCGCAGGTCCAGGGAGCGGATGAAGGCCGCGTACGACGGGAACTCCCGCTGGGCCGCCGCCCGCGATCGGGCCCGCCGGTGGGAGCCGGCGCGGCTGCCGTCCTCCTCGGTGACGTAAGCCCGGTCGAAGGCCCAGAGGCGGTCGCAGAAGTCGGATGGGCCGTCGTGGGCGGGGAAGCCCAGTGTCAGGACGGCGGGGCAGTTGCTCTCGACGTCGGCGCACTCGAGCGGGCTGTCGTCGATGAAGACCATGGCCTCCGGGCCGACGGCGAGCTCCCGGCCCAGGTCGGCCAGGTTCGCCGACTTCGGCTTCCAGTTGATGCGCCAGGCCGCCAGATGCTCGCGCCGGAGCGGCATGTCGGTGCGCTCGGCGAAGACCGCCATCACGTCCGCCTCGGAGTTCTTCGAGCAGAGGCAGACGAGGGTGCCGAGCCGGGCCTGCTCGACCATGAACCGCTGCATCCGGTGGTGCGGCCCCTCGATCGAGACGCCGTGCGGCCCGTCCTCGCCGCACGACCCGGACCAGAGGACCCCGTCGCAGTCGACCACCAGCGCCTTGCGCGGCGGCCGCGCCTCGGCCCGCAGCCGGCGGGCCAGGAGGGTCGCGAGGGCGGCGAACTGGGCCGGGGTGTACGGCACGTCGGCCAGCTCGTGGCCCCGGGCGTCGTAGTAGTCTTCCACCGGGTACCCGCCGGCGATCTCCGACGAGCCGATGACGGTCACGGGCAGGCCCGCCACCGCCCGCGCCAGCCGGTCCTCCAACTCCCGCTGGAGGACCGGCCCCCCGGGCATCGCCAGGAGTCGGGGCGTGGCCGGCGTCACCAGGAGCAGGCACCGTCGTCCCGGGCCCAGCGCCGGGCTGCGGCGCAGGGCGCCGGCGAGGAGGTCCACGCCGGCTCCGACCTCCTCATGAGCCGCGGCCGGGTCCGCCGGCACCCCGGCCGGGCGCAGGCCCTCCAGGAGCACCAGGATGGCCGCGAAGCCGGTCCCGGGCTGGTTGAGCACGCCGTGGGGGTCCAGGAGCTGCTGGCCGACCTGTCTGTACGGGGCGAGCGCGAGCCGGTAGGGGAGCCCGAGACGGGAGAGCCAGGCGCCGAGCGGCCGCTCGATGGGATCGACGGTGAAGTTCGCCGCGATCACGGTCGTGGCCGGCGCCGTCCCCCCGGTGGGACCGTTCATCGGTCCCCCCCGCGCGGAGCCACGCCCAGGCCGCCGACCTGCACGAACCGGCGAGCGAAGCAGGGCTCGCCGTGGGCGACCGCGATCGCGAGGCAGCTGTACAGGCCGTCGGGAACGTCGGGCCGCACGGTCAGGGTGCCGGACAGGACGCCGGCGGCGTCTCCTCGCTGGTGCCACCCGGCGGCGACGCTCGCCTCCTCCACCACCGTCCAGGGCACCCGCTCGAACGTCATGGTCGCCGCGTAGTAGGCCCACTCGCCATCCTGGTCCGGCACCTGGAG
The DNA here is from genome assembly GCA_046727275.1 of Candidatus Dormiibacterota bacterium. Taxonomy (GTDB): domain Bacteria; phylum Chloroflexota; class Dormibacteria; order Dormibacterales; family Dormibacteraceae; genus CF-161. Next base: position 8,932 of record JBKPCH010000195.1, on the reverse strand, counting down.
CGACCACTGGAGGCCCCGTCCCGGCGCGACCGCGGCCGCGCACTCGAGGCGCGGGACGCCGATGGCCGCCGGAGCGTCGGAGATCAGCCCGCACCGCAGGCACTGCACCCTGGAGCGGAGGAGAGCGGAGTCATCCACCCGGTACCGCGCCTCTTCCACGGGCATCCCGCAGTACGGGCAGGGCTCGTCCCCGGCCTGCCAGCCGGGCGCTGGCGCCGCCATCTTGTGCAGGAGGCCGGGCGTCGCCGCGCTCCGCTCGGTCAGACGCCGCAGGTACTCCAGCGCGTCCAGGTGCAGCGTCCTCCACCGCTGCCGCTCCGCGTTACAGCGATCCGCCAGCGACGAGCTCGGCCAGCCCGGGCCGCTCAGCACCGTCCCCGCCGGGAGTTGCGGCCCCACGCTGCGAGCCCGGGTCGCGAGCTGGACCACCAGGTCGTCGATGCCGGGCCGGTAGCGCTGGTCGACGAGCTTCGCCGCCGCCTCCAGCTGGCGCCGCAGCCCCGCGTAGGACCCTGGGCGGGTCCAGATCGACAGGGCCTGCCGGAGCTCGGCGGGCAGGCCGTCCAGCGGCTGCGCGCGCAGCCGCAGGGAGACCGGTGCCCCCGACGCCAGGCAGGCGATCACGTGGCCGGTGCCGGGCACCGGCCGCACGAGCAGCCGGCGCGATAGGGCCGCGGCCGGCTCGTCGCACTCGCCCGTGACGGCCGCGACCTCCCGCTCGCTCCGCAGCAGGGCGATCTCACCCGCGGTGAGCGTGACGTCCGCGACGGCGTCGCCGTCGATGGCCCGGACGGGCTCCCCGGCCCCGGCGCCGGGCAGCCTGCCGGCAGGGTCGCCGATCAGCAGCCACGGCGCGTCGTGGTGCTTCGCGTGCAGGCTGGAGCGATTGAGCGCCAGCGCCACCTCTCCCAGCGTGGCTCCCGCCCGGGCCAGGCCGGTCGCGAGCAGCAGCGACGGGAGGTCCACCTCCATCGCCTTGTACGGGGCGAGGACGTGCCGGCACCAGCGCGAGCAGAGGAACTGGCGAACCACGGAATCCCGGGCATCGACCACGGAGCCGGCCAGGCCGACGGCGCTGCAGATCCCCCAGATGACGCAGTCGGCGACGACGCAGCCGGGACTCACCCGGGCGAAGGGCTCCGGCGCGCCGGTGGCCCGGTAGCGCTCCAGGCACAGGCCGCCCAGGTGACAGGGCAGCCGGCCGGGAGCGGCTCCGCCGGCGTCGTTCCCGGCCAGGGCGCACACGTAGGCGTCGCCGATCTCGGCGTCGACCGCCGAACCGTACGAGGCGACCGCGAGCAGCCGGTGGGGCTCCTGCAGCCGGCCCGCCACTCCGGCCTCCGTGCCGGCGGCCAGGCGCAGGCGCCCGCCGCCTGCGGCCAGCGGTGCGAACCCGAACTGGACGAAGACGAGGTCCTCGTCGGTCCCCGCCGGCCGGTAGGCGCCCAGCTTCTCGAGCTGACGGCCCACCGCGTCGTCCCCGGCCCACGAGGCGACGAGGCCGACGGGCCGGCCGGCGGCCGTGCTCGCGTCCGCGACCGCCTTCGCATCCGCCACGGTGAACTGCGGCCCGGGGACGATCAGCAGGCTGCTGGCGGGCGTGGTCTCGATCACGGCCACCAGCGCTCCCGGGCCGCCGGCGGCCAGCACCGGGCGGCCCAGCGTCGCCGCGACCGTCTCCGCCAGCTCGCGCGAGGCGTCCAGGGCGACGACGACGTCGTCCCCGGCCGGCGCGCTCACCCGGCCCCCCGCGGCACGGGCACCAGCTCCGGCTCCTCCAGCGCGCCGCCCGACCTGGTCCGGTGCACCAGCTCGGCCAGCCCGGCGACCGTCGGGGCCTGGAACAGGCCGCGCATCGGCACCCTGATGTCGAGCCTGGCCCGGACCAGCGAGAAGAGCTGGATCGCGACCAGCGAGTTGCCGCCGAGCTTGAAGAAGTCGTCCTCGGCCCCGATCGGGCTGACCCCGAGCAGCTCGGACCAGAGGTCGGCCAGCACCTGCTCCAGCTCGCCGCGCGGCGGCACGTAGGGCTCGTCCAGGGTGCGCGGCAGCGTGGCGGCCGGCCGCGCCTCCGGCATCTCCTCCAGGGCAGACGCCGTGACGTGCCGCCGTGCCGCCGCTAGCGCCCCGGCCAGGTCGGTGACCGACACGACCACCTGCGGCCCTGGCGAGGAGGCGACGAGCCGGCGGAAAACCTCCGATCCCTCGGCCAGCGTGATGCCGGGTACCGCCGGGGCGGGCGGGCGGCCGGCGGTGGCGAGCTGCGTCGACATCGCCGCCTCGTCCACGCGCCTGACGAGGAACTCGCGGATCGCCGCGACCTCGGCGCCCGACTCGTCCATGAGCGTCACGTCCCAGGCCAGCACGCCGTCGACCTGGTCCGGCCGGCGGCGCAGGTGGCTGTACAGTCGGGCCGGCAGCGCCGACCGCAGCGTGAGCCGGCCGTAGCCCACCGGCAGGTACGTGCCCTCCTGCCCGAGCTGGCCGGGGTCGCCGAAGGCGAGCGCCTCGTCCAGGAGGGCCGGGTGCAGGGGCAGGTCGCGGAGCTCGGAGGCGACGGACGGGCAGGCCTCCAGGAACGCCAGCGACTCACCGTCGCCGATGCCCAGGCGCCTCAGGCTCTCCCAGTGAGCGCCCCACGTGACCAGCCTGGATCCCCGCTCGCCCGGCGGACGGCTGCAGCGCCGGCGGACGGCCTCCAGGTCGTGCCGCGGCGGCGGCACGTTGCCCACCCGCGCGATGCCGCCCCTGGCGTGCTCCAGCTCCGCGCCGTCCGGGCCCGCGCTGAGGAGCCGGAACTCCAGGTCGCCCGGCGGGCCCTCCAGAACGACGCGCACCTCGCGCTCCTCACTGTCGGGGATGGCGAGCGGCAGTTGGAAGGCCACGTCGCGCAGCTCGACCGGGCCCGGGCCGGCGACCTGCTCGAAGGCAGCCCTCGCCAGCTCCAGGCAGGCGGTGCCGGGCAGGACGGGAACGCCCGCCATGCGATGCTCGTCCAGGACCCAGTGGCGGGCCGGCGCGAGGACGCCCGAGACCTCGGCCGCCGAGCCTCCGGCGGCGGGCTCCAGCGCGGTCAGCAGGGGGTGGTCGAGCGATCTCGTGCCCTGGCTCCGGCGGGCCCGGCCGTTCGTCGTCAGCACCCCGCTGTCCACCGCCATGCCGGCCTCCAGCCAGGCGTCCCAGCAGACGGAGGTGACCGGCGTCTCGCCGAAGGCGGACGCGTGGGCCAGCGCGTCCAGGAAGGCGTTGGCGCCGCAGTAGTCGGACCGGCCGTAGCCGCCGGCCACCGCGGTGATCGACGAGCAGAGGGAGACGAAGTCGAGGGGCAGGTCGCCGAAGACCTCTGCCAGCACCGCACCGCCGGCGACCTTGGGCGCCATGACCTCCGCCGCCTGCTCGGCCGTCTTCACCTCGATCAGGCCCCCGCCGGCCAGGCCGGCGGCGTGGACGATGCCGTTCAACTCCCCGAACCGCTCCAGCACCGCCGCCCGCACGCCCGTCATGGCCGGGCGGTCGGACGCGTCCGCGCAGAGCACCAGGACCTCGGCGCCGGCCGCCTCCATCTCCCGGATGGCCCGGATCTGCCGGCTGACCCGGTCCCCCGGCCCGTGCTCCGCCAGCCGGTCCGGCCACCGCTCGGGGTCGGGCAGCCGCGAGCGGGCCGTGAGCACGAGCCGCGCCTGCAGGCGCTCGGCCAGGTCGCGGGCGAGCGTCAGACCGATGCCGCCCAGGCCGCCCGTGATCAGGTAGACGCCGCCGCGGCGGAGGCCGGCGCCCGCCTCGGCCGGCAGCTCGACCGGCTCGTAGGACTGGACCCAGCGCCGTCCGCCCCGGAACGCCACGACCGGGTCCTCGGCGGGCCCGGTGACCTCCGTCACGAGCAGGTCGAGCAGCCGCTCCCAGCTGCGACCCTCCGACTGGGGAAGCGCCACGTCGAGGTGACGGCACGTCGCCTCCGGGACCTCGGCCGGCAGCACGCGGCACACGCCAGCGACCGTCGCCGCGCCCGGCCGGAGCAGGTCCCCGCCCACGACCTCCTGGGCGTCGCTGGTGACCGCCAGCAGGCGGAGCGGGTGGCCGGCCTCCCCCGCGGCCCAGGCCCGGGACAGAGCCATCAGGCTGGAGAAGCCGAGCCGGCGCGTCCGCTCCACGGCGCCGGCGCCGATCTCCAGCTCGGCCGGCCGCGGACCGACGCTCCAGGCGTGCACGACGGCCGAGGGCCTGAGACCGTCTGCGTCCAGCGCGCGCAGGAGATCCTCGTAGTGCTCCGGCCGGTCCGGGTCGATGGCGAAGGCGCGCTCGCCCAGCCTGGCGAGGTCGCCGGCCGGCCGCACCGACACCACCGTCCGGCCCTGTCCGGTCAGGCGCAGCGCCAGGGCGCCGGCCAGGCCGGCCGGGTCCTCGAAGAGCAGCCAGGCGCCTTCACCGGTCACAGCCGGGCCGGCGAGCGGAGCCGGCGCCTGCCGCCAGCAGGGGACCGAGAACCAGCGGTCGGGGGGCAGCTTTCCGGAGCGCCGGTCGGGCGGTGCCGGTCGGGCGGCATCCCGCCGCGGGGGGTCGATCCAGTACCGCCGCCGGTCGAGCGGGGAGCCGGGCAGCGGGGTCCGGCGGCGCGGGCGGTCGTGGAATGGCTCCCAGGCGACCGGGGTGCCCAGCGCCCAGAGCCGGCCGACCGCCTCCACCGCTGCCCGCTGTTCGGAGCCGCCGTCCCGCTGGTGCGGCAGGCAGGGCACGCACGTGGCGCCGGCCTCCGGCTGGAGGCGCACCAGGCCGGTCAGGGCCTGGCCCGGTCCCACCTCCACTAGCGTCCGGCCCGCGAGCTCCCGGACGCCGGCCGCGAACTGGACCGGCTGCCGGAGGTGGCGAGCCCAGTAGCCCGGGTCGGTGGCCTCGGCGTCGGTGATCCAGGTGCCGGTGACGTTGGACACGAAGGGGATGCGCGGCGGCAGGGGGCCGGCGTCGCGGACCCGGTCCGCGAACTCGGCCAGGATGGGCTCCATCATCGCCGAGTGAAAGGCGTGCGAGGTTCGCAGCCGGGTTGCGACGATGCCGCGGGCAGCCAGCGCGCCGGCCAGGGCCTCGATCGCGGGGATCGGCCCGGAGGCGACGCAGAGCTCCGGGCCGTTGACCGCGGCCACAGCCACCCCGCCTCCGAGCAGGGGCCGCAGCTCCGCCGGCTCCACGGGCACGGCCAGCATCGCGCCCGGCGGGAGGCCCTGCATGAGCCGGCCGCGGGCGGCCACCAGGCGCAGCGCCGCCTCGAGAGAGAAGACGCCGGCCCGGCAGGCGGCGACGTACTCCCCGATGCTGTGCCCGAGCATGGCCTCCGGCACGAGCCCCCAGCGTTCCAGCAGGTCGGCCAACGCAAACTCGATCGTGAAGATGGCGGGCTGCGTCATCGCCGTCTGGTCGAGCCGCTCGGACGTCGCCGGCGAGACGCCGGCGGCGGGGTAGAGCAGGGTGCGCAGGTCGAGCCCGATGTCCGCCCGGAGGTGCGCGGCGCAGCGGTCGACGGCGTCGCGGAAGACCTCTTCCGTCTCGTACAGCTCTCGCCCCATCCCGACGTGCTGGGCGCCCTGGCCCGGGAACAGGAAGACCAGCCCCGCGGGCCTGGCGATCGGGCCGCCGGCGTGGAACGCTTCGGCGTCCGTGCGGGTCAGCCGCTCCGCGGCGTCCTCGGCGCGGCAGACGACCGCTCGCCGCCAGGGGCGAGCGGCGCGACCGACCTGGAGCGTGTAGGCGACGTCGGACAGGGGGACCTCCGGATGCCGCCGCAGGTGCTCGGCCAACCGCATGGCCGCGGTGTCCAGCAGCTCCGGCTTGTGGGCCGACAGCGCCAGGACCTGCCAGTCCCGGCCTCGCTGTGACGGCGCCGGCGGTGGCGCCTCCTCCAGCACGGCGTGCGCATTGGTGCCGCCGATGCCGAACGAGCTCACTCCCGCCCGCCGGGGCCGGCCATCGACGTCCCAGGGTCGCAGGCTGCTGTTGACGAAGAAGGGACCGCTGGCGAAGTCGATCGCCGGGTTCGGCCGCCGGAAGTGCAGGCTGGGCGGAATCGCCCGGTGGTGCAGCGCCAGGGCCACCTTGATGAGCCCGGCCGCGCCGGCCGCGGAGCCGAGGTGGCCGATGTTGGTCTTGACCGAGCCGATGGCGCAGGTGCCGGGCTGCCAGGGATCCCTGCGGTAGACCCGGTTCAGCGCCTCCACCTCGATCGGGTCGCCTACCTGGGTGCCCGTGCCGTGGGCTTCCACGTAGTCGATCGTCCCCGGGCTCACGCCGGCCGCCTCCAGCGCGCGAGAGATGGCCGCGGCCTGTCCGTCCACGCTCGGGCTCGAGAAGCCGGCCTTGTCCGTGCCGTCGTTGTTGATCGCGCTCCCGCGGATCACGGCGTAGACGTGGTCGCCGTCCGCGACGGCGTCGGCCAGGCGCTTCAGCGCGACGACACCGGCGCCGGTGCCCCAGACGGTGCCGTCGGCGGCGGCATCGAATGCCCGGCAATGCCCGTCCGAGGACTCGAGCCCGCCCTCCTGGTGGGGATAGCCGGCGGCGTGCGACAGCTGCACGAAGGACGCGCCGGCCAGCGCCAGGTCGCAGTCCCGGGCGCGCAGGCTCCCGCAGGCGACGTGCACGGATACCAGAGCCGTGGAGCACGCGGTGAGGACCGCCAGGCTCGGCCCTCGCAGTCCGAGCTTGTAGGACACTCGCGTGGCCAGGTAGTCGGTCTCGGTCGAGGTGAGGATCGCCAGCTCACCGACGCCGGCGGCGACGTCCGGGTTGGCGCGCACGTTGAGCCAGCAGTACTGGCTCCCGGCGGTGCCGCCGAACACGCCGACGGCACCGCCGAAGCGGGCGGGATCACAGCCGGCGTCCTCCAGCGCGTGGTGGGCGACCTCCAGGAAGAGGCGCTGCGCAGGGTCGAGCAGCTCGGCCTCGCGGGCGGTGAGACCGAAGAGGGCGGCGTCGAAGCTCTCGACGTCGTCCAGCGCCGCCGCCCTCCGGACGTAGGCGGGGTCTCGAACCACCTCGGGGTCGACGCCGGCGGCGAGGAGGGCAGCCTCGGAGAAGGACCTGATCGACTCCACGCCGCCGGCCAGGTTGCTCCAGAACTCGATGAGGTTGGCCGCCCCGGGGAAGCGGCAGGCCATGCCGACGATTGCGATGTGCTCCGCCACGATCTCGCCGTTCACATGTCCCTCCCAGGCCCCAGATCTCATCACCGGCTGCGGGGTGCGATCGGGTGAATGCTGAACGTGCCACATGGGGCAGTCGAGACGTCACAGGGTTAACCCTGAAAGTTGCTCGAACCGGCGAAGACCATATCGAGGCAGCGAATCAGGGAATGGTTCGCCCTCACGCCGGCTGCCTCGTGCAAGCGTGGCCGCGGCGGCGGGTCGGGGGGGCGTCAGGCGCTGTCGACATCTGCCGCGCACGCCGCCCATCCAGGAGCGATGGGGCGGCGGCGGAGATCCAGACGCGGAGCAGGCCGCCGTAGTCGAACGTGAGCCCGCTGATGCCGTCGCTGTCGACCTGCAGGAGCAGCCGGCCGGGCCGGCCACGGTCGTCGTCGGTCCGCCATTCATGGAGCGAGGGTGCCCAGCAGCCGATGGTCCGGCCGGGCCGGTGAGGTGGCATCCACAAGGTCCCACCAGGCGGCCTCGTCCGCCGCGCTCAGGGCTGACGGCACGGGCGGCAGGGCCGGGATCGGCTCGGGCGGGAGCTGGGCCTCGTCGAAGCGGAGCTCCTCCAGCAGCCTGGCCGGCCAGGACGCCCGCCTGAGCGCGGTCGCCGGCACGACCTCGATGTGGACTGCGCGCTGGTTGGCGGGGTAGCCGCCGTCCGCCTCTAGGGCCACGAAGACGATGAGGAGGCCTTCGTCGGGCAGCGCGCCGCCGGGTGCGCACGACGCGACCTCGTCGAGGCGGACCTGGGCCACGAACGCCATCGGCTCGCCGTCGTGGGTCGGCCACGGCCGACCCCCCAGGCAGGTCCGGCCCACCCCCCAGCCGGCTGCTGCCGACGGGCGGGCGCAGGTCTGGCCGGTACGCGCGGAGCCGCACCGCCGCCGCCGCCCGCCGGAGGTGCCCCGACGTAGCCGGCGTCGCGGCCGCCTTCAGGGCCTGTCGTGCCGTGGCCAGCGCGGCCTCGCGCTGGGCGGGGTGCTGCGCTCGCGAGTTTCGAACTCCTGGCCAGGGGCCATCCCGAATACGAAATCGGCAGTGTTCGCCGCCGAGCGTGAAAACTGGTCTGCGGAAGGCGACCACTCTCGAACCCTCGCCTCGAATACAGATCAGGTCCGAAACGGCGAGGCGAGAGAATTTGGTCGGCCGCCCGGGACACTTTTCGAACTCTTTTCCTGGCGCCGTCGCCTGATGTGCGTTCTGCACTCGATCAACTCATCGGCGGAGACTGATGTGATGTGCCGCCGATCGCGGGTCGGAGCGGATTCGGGGCAACTACCAGTTACAGGCATTCGCCCAATTGACTGACCGCCCGGCAGCGTTGGCACAAGCCGGTGCTTTGGGCGGCTCCCCTCCCCTTGCGGGAGGGGTTGGGGGAGGGGTCTCCTCGATCGGGGCCCCCCACCTAGCCTCCCCCGCGAGGGGGGAGGGAACCTCTCGGTGAGGGCTTTTCCGACCGCCGGCGGCGGGCCGCAGCGGCGTCAGAAAGTTCGGCGAAACCCTTTCAACTCGTCGACGGTGCCGGACCTGCGGTTCGCATAGGCCCACGCGGTGTTCCCACGGAGGATTTGTAACAGCCAGCCCGGTCGCGGGAGCATCATCGGCTCAATTCAGGCGCTACTGACGTTTCCGTGGGTGGGGTCGAACTCGCCACGATCTGGTGACGGCATGGGACGTTGTGCGTCGATGTGACGCAGGGGGTGAGAACGCCCCCGACGGCCGTCTCGGTGGAGATGCGAGGAGGGCCTGCCCGC
>JBKPCH010000194.1:0-15224 GCA_046727275.1 Candidatus Dormiibacterota bacterium | reverse complement strand
GCGCCTCGGGCACCTTGATGACGCTGGCCGCCTCCATGGCGGCCGTGTCGCCGGAGCCCAGTGTGGCCCCGCTGCTGACGTCCTCCAGGTACACGCCGAACGAGCCGCCGCCCTGGGCGCCCAGGTAGTCGCGCAGGCCCGCGGCGAAGGCCCCCTGGTCGCCGGGCGCCACGGGAGCGGGGGTGAGGCTGACCTGGACCGTCTTGTTCCACTCCACCGTCGGCCGGGCCGTCGCCGGCCAGGTCGTGGGCGAGCGGAACACCAGCGTGTGCTCGCCGGTGGGCAGCGTGCCGCTCCACGGGCCGGACCTCACCGCCTGCCCGTCCACGGAGAGCTCGCCGCGGGCGGGGGCGGTCACCGCCAGCGTGCCGGTCTTGTGCTCGAGCTGGACGTGGACCGCCGTCGTCGCGTTCCTGGCCACCGTGACGTCCGCCTCCCACGGCAGGTACTGGTCGGCGAGGAAGGCGACCCGGTGCGCGCCCGCGAGGACCGCCACGTCGCAGGGGGTGGCCGTGCAGCTCGGCGCCGCCTGGCCGTCGACCTGGGGGGCCAGCCCGGCCGGGTCGCTCTCGACGTGCAGCGTCGCCAGCTGGCGGGCCAGCGCGAGCTGGACGCTCGGCGCGCGGTCGACGCCCAGCCGCACGGCCTGGCTGCCGGCGTCGTGCTCGTCCGCCACCGCGGTCACCGTGGCGGCGCCGGCCAGCCACGGCAGCGTCAGCGCGAAGCGGCCGTCCAGGTCGGTCATGACCGCCCGCACGACCGCCCCGCCGGCGGTCACGGTGATCACCGTCCCGGGCAGCGGGGCGCCGAGGTCGTCGACCACCTGGCCCGAGAGAGAGGGCCAGCGGTGGAGCACCAGCCGGTCCCCGGCCCGGCCCCCGGCCGGCTGGAAGCCGGGCGCCACGACCCGCAGCCGCTCCGCCCCGACCGGCCAGCGCGGCACGGAGAGACGGTAGCGGCCCTCGGCGTCGCTGCGATCGCCGCCGGACGGCGCCAGGAGGTCCCCGACCATCCGGACGTCGGCCCCCGCGACGGGGTGGCCCGCGGCGTCGACCAGCCGGCCCGTCACGGCCACCGGGCTCGCGACCAGTGTCAGGGTCCCGATCGAGGCCAGGAGCCCGCCGAGGAGGACGGCTCCACGCATCCAGTGCACGGCCAGCCGCCTGGCCGACGACGGGAGCACGGCCGAATGGTAAGCCACCTTGACGGTTCGGTGCTTGTCCAAGTGGGACCGGCACCTCACAGACGGTTGCCGGTCAGATGCCGAGGACCCGGTGCAGCAGGTCGCTGTCGGCAGCCTCGCGGGCGGGCAGGACCCCGGCGATCTGGCCCTTCTCGATGAACGCCGCCTCGTCGGCCACCGCGAGGGCCATCCGGTGGTTCTGCTCGGCCAGCAGGATCGAGACGCCGGTCGTCTTCAGCCCGGCGAGGAGCGACGCGATCGACTGCACCACGACGGGCGCCAGCCCCTCGGTCGGCTCGTCGAGCAGCATCACGCGCGGGTTGCTCATCAGGGCCCGGCCGACCGCGAGCATCTGCCGCTCGCCGCCGGACAGGCCGCCCGCCAGGTTCGCCTGCAGCTCGCCCAGCCTCGGGAACGTGGCGAAGACCCGGCGCAGGTCCCAGCCCGACTCGCCGTCCGGAACGGCGGTCAGCTGCAGGTTCTCCAGCACGGTCAGGTTGGGGAAGCACCTGGCCCCGGATGGCACGTAGGCCACCTGGCCCCGCGTGCGCCGGTAGGAGGGCCAGCCGCTGATGTCCCGGCCGGCCACGTGGATGGCGCCGGTGGCGCCCGGCAGCAGGCCGACGATCGCCTGGATGGTCGTCGTCTTGCCGGCCCCGTTGCGGCCGAGCAGCGCCACGAGCTGGCCGGCGGGTACCTGCAGGTCCAGGTCGAAGACGACGTGGCTCTTGCCGTACCGGACGTTGAGGCCGGTGACCTGCAGCATGATCAGACGGCAGCCTCCTCCTGGTCCAGCTGCCCCAGGTACACCTTCTGCACGTCGGGGTTGGCGCGGACCTCGTCCGGCGTGCCCTCCGTCAGCACCCGCCCCTGGTGCATGACCGTGACCGTGCCGGCCGTGCCGAACACGACCTCCATGTCGTGCTCGCAGAAGAGCAGCGTCAGCCGCTTCTCCTGGGCCACGCGCCGGACCAGCTCCATCGCGTTGCGCGTCTCGCGGGCCGACATCCCCGCCGTCGGCTCGTCCAGCAGCACCAGCCGGGAGCCCAGGGCGAGCGAGATCGCCAGCTCGATCGCCCGCTGGTCGCCGTGGGAGAGCTGGCCCGCCGGCAGGCCCGCGTACTGGCCCAGGCCGACGGCCTCGAGCAGGTCCATCGCCTCGTCCCGGAACATGCGGTCGGCGAACCCGAAGGGGCGCACGGTGTAGCCCTCGCGGGCCAGGATCGCGTACTGCAGGTTCTGCAGGACCGTCAGCTTCGGGAAGATCATCGTGATCTGGAATGCGCGCCCGATGCCGGCCCTGGCGATGACGTGCGGGGGCCGTCCGGTGATGTCGCGGCCGGCGAACGTCACCCGGCCGGCGCTGGGCCGGAGCCGCCCGGTGATCAGGTTGAACAGCGTGGACTTGCCGGCGCCGTTCGGCCCGATGACGGCGTGGCGGTCGCCGGCGTGGACGACCAGGTTCACGTCCCGGACCGCGTGCAGGCCGCCGAACGACCGGGACAGGCCCTCCACCCGCAGGAGGGGCTCGCCGCGCTCCACGGCCGCCGGCTCCGCCCGCACGGCCTCGACGCGGACGAACCGGTCCGCGTCGGCCCGCTGCATCGACTCGCCCCGGCTCTCGAGCGTGGCCGCCGGGGCGGTCTCGCGGAAGCGGGCCCGCACCGTCCGGAACAGCTCGGGCAGCGAGCTGAAGCCGCCGGGGGCGATCAGCACGATGGCGAGTACGATCGCGCCCAGGAGCACGTCGAACTGGTAGGGGAAGGTCTTGCTGAGCAGGTTGTCCAGCTCGGTGTAGACGAAGGCGCCGATGGCCGGGCCCAGGAAGGCCCCGGTGCCGCCCAGCAGCGTCACCACGACCGGGGTGGCGTTCTGGGTCCAGTACATCATCTCCGGGTAGGCCTCCTGCTGGAAGAGCGCGAAGAGGCCTCCCGCGACGCCCGCGAAGGTGGCGGCGATCGTGAAGACCGCCAGCTCGTAGCCCCGCACGTTGATGCCGATGGAGCGCGCCCGCTCCCGGTTCTCGCGGATCGCGGCCAGCGCGGCGCCGAACGGCGACCGGGTGACCAGGAAGAGGAGGACCAGGCAGACGCCGACCAGCGCGGCGACCATGTAGTACATCACCGTGAAGTCGTTCAGCGCGTCGGGCACCTCCAGCCCGTGGATGCCGTTGTTGCCGCCGGTCACCTCGGACCAGCTGAAGACCAGCGAGTACAGGAGCTGGGAGATGGCCAGCGTCAGCAGCGAGAAGTAGAGGCGGACCGCGCGGAGCGCCACCAGGCCGGTGACGAGGCCGACGGCGGCCGCCACGACCGGCGCCGCCAGCAGCCCCTCCAGCACCGGCACGTGGTAGCGCTGGAACAGGATGGCCACGGTGTAGGCGCCGACGCCGTAGTACGCGGCGTGGGCGAAGGAGACCATGCCGGCGTAGCCGAGCATGAGGTTGTAGCTGACCGCCCACAGCGCCAGCACCATGGCCGAGGTCGCCAGGAACAGCTGGAACCTGGCGCTGAACGTGTCGGGGTTCAGCGTCTCGCCCAGGCCGGCCAGCGGCGGGATGGCGATGGCGAAGAGGACGAACAGGCCGGCGACGATCCACTGGAAGCGGGCGTCCCGGCGGCGCCCGAGCCAGTCGATCACTGCTCGCGCGCCCCGAACAGGCCCCAGGGCCGGATGGTCAGGACGGCCGCCATGACGATGAAGACGAAGGCGAGCGCGAACTGATTGGTGAACGTGTTGACCTGGCCGAACGCCAGGACCTCGCCGACGATCAGCGCCCCCACCAGCGAGCCGACGATGCTGCCAAGGCCCCCGATCACGCTGATGGCGAATGCCAGGACCAGGACGTCCGTGTCCATGCTGGAGCCGACCGCCTGGCTGGGCGCGACGATGACGCCGCCCAGGGCGGCCAGGACGGCCCCGATCACGAACACCGTCGTGAACAGGCGGGCCACGTTCACGCCCGAGGCGCTGAGCAGCTGGGCGTCGCTGACCGCCGCCCGGATGTTGCGGCCCAGCGCCGTCCGGTAGAGGAGGACGTAGACCCCGGCGGCGATGACGGCGGCGGCGGCGATCATGAAGAAGGAGTAGACCGAGTAGTCGAAGCCGGCCAGGTGGACGGAGCCGCTGAACAGCGCCGGCGGCTTGACGGTGCGGTAGTCGGCGCCGAACACGATCCGCACCACGCCGGCGATCACCAGCGTGAGGGCGTAGGTTCCCAGGAGCTGGACCAGGTGCTCCTGCCGGTAGACCCGGCGCAGGACCACCATCTCGATTAGGGCGCCGATCGCCCCAGTGACGAGGACCGCGGCCAGCAGGCCCGTCCAGAAGCCGAACGAGGCGCCCAGCGCGTTGGCGACGACGACGGTGACGAAGGCCGCGATCATGTAGAGGGAGCCGTGCGCCATGTTGATGACGCGCAGCGCCCCGAATACGAGGGAGAGCCCGGCCGCCACGATGAACAGGTAGGCGGCGCTGGAGAGCCCTCCGACCGCGAACAGCAGGAACCGGGAGAGGTTCACGCCCTACTCCCTCCGGAGTTGAGGAGACGCGGGGAGTAGGAATGCGCTTTGCGCGAGCGAGTGGGTCCGTCTACCCGATGCGCACCGACGCTGCCCCCGGACCCGAAGGGACGCGCCGAAGGCGCCCCCCGTGTCCAGAAAAGGAGGGGGGTTTTGGAAGGGGGGACGGAGTCCCCCCTTGCCCTCAGGCTTTCCAGGACGGGCAGTTGGCGAAGTCGTTCTTGGGGCACTTGCCGTCGCGGAGCTCGTTCATCAGCGTGGTCGGCATCAGCAGGTCGTCACCCTTCCACGTCGTCGTGTCCTTGAGGGTCGGGAACGGGTACTTGCCGGCGCTGTCCGCCGTGGTCCCCACCGTCTCCCCGACGTTGGCCTGCTGGTCGCCGCTGCGGATCGTGAAGTTCGGCCCCCGCAGGCTCTGGAAGGACTTGCCCACGATCTGCTTCACGACCTTCGCCGAGTCGAAGCTGCCGGCCGCGCCGGCCGCCTTGGCCCACATCTGCACCGCGTCGTAGTCCATGACCGCCCAGTCCGAGGGGTACTCGCCGTTGTAGCGGGCGCGGTAGCGCTTGACGAAGTCGTCCATCCGCGAGTTGTTGAGCGCGAAGAAGGGCGCCCGCATGTAGAGGTGCATGTTGACCGGGTAGGTGGTGCCGAGCGTGTTCAGCTCGTCCACGCTGGCCAGGGTCGTCATGGGGTGCTTCTTGAAGAAGTCGGGGTCGACCTGGAGCGCCTGCTTCACGAAGTTGATCTGGTCCGCCGCGAAGATGTTGGAGTAGATCAGGTCGGGGTTCTGCGCCTGGATGGCGCTGATCGTGGAGTCCCAGCGCGGGTTGGTCGGGAAGGGGGTGTACTGGCCCGGGTTCAGGATCTCGGCGCTGGGGTTGCTCTTCTTCAGCGCCGCGGTGAAGGCGTTGGTCTCCGACGTGCCGAACAGGTAGTTCGGCGAGACCACGAAGATCCGCTTGAAGCCCAGCTTGGCGGCCAGGTTGCCCGCCGCCGTCCCCTCCATGTAGGTGTTGGGCACGATGGAGACGTAGTAGGGGTTGACCACGTCCGGCTGGGTCGTGAGCTGGTAGCTGTTGCACGTGGCCGCGATCAGCAGCACCTTGTTCTGCTTGCTCACGGGGGTGGTGGCCAGGCACTGCGCCGACGTCACCGGGCCGAGCATGGCGACCACGTTGTCCTGGAGGATCATCTGCTTGGTGTTCTCGACGGCCTTGCTGACGTCGGTGCCGTCGTCGGTGATGTCGGCCTCGATCTTGTAGCCGTTGACGCCCCCCCTGGCGTTGACGTCGTCGACGGCCAGCTTCATGGACTGGCTGATGGCGTGCCCGTAGAGGGCCGACTGCCCCGTGATGGCGATGGAGAGGCCCAGCTTCTTGGTGCCCTTGAACGACGTGGTGCCGCTCGAGCCGCTGCCCCCGCAGGCGGCCAGCGCCAGCGCCGCCGCCAGGGCGAGGACCGCCCAGCGGGCCTGGATCCGAAGGGTCGAGATCAACTGTTCCTCTCCTCCATGGGCTTAAGCAAACACCCGTTTGCACTGGGGGGAATCGATCGCTTGATCGTAGCGGCGCGACGTTCCGATGTCGAGGCAGGGGCTCTATCTCCGGAGCCGCCGCCCCATCACGTGAGGCCGATAGCATTGACCGCCGTGGCCACGCCGCAGAGCCTCATCCGCAACTTCTGCATCATCGCGCACATCGACCACGGTAAGTCCACGCTGGCCGACCGGCTGCTCGAGCTCACCGGCACCGTCAGCGAGCGGGAGATGGTCGAGCAGGTGCTGGACGCGATGGACCTGGAGCGCGAGCGCGGCATCACCATCAAGCTGCAGCCGGTCCGGATGTCCTACCGGGCGCCCGACGGCCAGACCTACGAGCTCAACCTGATCGACACCCCCGGCCACGTCGACTTCTCCTACGAGGTCTCCCGCTCGCTGGCCGCCTGCGAGGGCGCCATCCTGGTCGTCGACGCCACCCAGGGCATCGAGGCCCAGACGCTGGCCAACCTGTACCAGGCGGTGGAGGCGGACCTCCAGATCATCCCCGTCGTCAACAAGATCGACATGGACGCCGCGCAGCCGGAGGTGGTCGCCGGCCAGATCACCGAGGTGACGGGCATCCCGCGCGACCACATCATCCTGGCCTCCGCCCGCACCGGGCAGGGCGTCGACCAGGTCCTGGAGGCCCTGGTCCGCGAGGTGCCGCCGCCCGCCGGCGACCCCGAGGCGCCGCTGCGCGCCCTGATCTTCGACTCCGTCTACGACACCTACCGGGGCGTGGTCACGTATGTCCGGGTCGAGGACGGCGTGATCAGGCCGGGGACGCGCGTGCGGATGCTCGCCAGCGGCCGCGTGCACGAGGTCGACGAGGTGGGCTGGTTCCAGCCCCGGCAGCGCCCCGGCGACGCGCTCTCGGCCGGCGAGGTGGGCTACTTCACCGCGGCCATCAAGAACGTGACCGACGCGCGCGTGGGGGACACCGTCACCTACGCCGAACGCGGGGCGGCGGAGCCGCTGCCCGGCTACCGCGCCGTGAAGCCGATGGTCTTCGCGGGCCTCTTCCCGACCGACTCCGAGCAGTACCAGGTCCTCAAGGAGTCGCTCGAGAAGCTGCAGCTCAACGACGCCTCCCTCGTCTACGAGCCGGAGATCTCGGCGGCGCTGGGCTTCGGGTTCCGCTGCGGGTTCCTCGGCCTGCTCCACATGGAGATCGTGCAGGAGCGCCTGGAGCGGGAATTCCGGCTCGAACTGATCACCACCGCGCCGACAGTCGAGTACCGGGTGTTCCTGCGCACCGGGCAGATGGTCGAGATCGACAACCCCGCCGAGCTGCCCAACGTCCAGTCGATCGACCACATCGAGGAGCCATACGTGCAGCTGTCGATCATCGTGCCGTCCGAGTACCTGGGCGGGATGATGGAGCTCTGCCAGGACCGGCGGGGCACGTTCAAGCACCTGGAGCACCAGGCCGGCGGCCGCGTAACGCTGCAGTACGAGCTGCCGCTGGCGGAGATCGTCCACGACTTCTACGACCAGCTCAAGTCGCGCTCGCGCGGCTACGCCTCCATGGACTACGAGCTGATCGGCTTCCGCACCGGGGACCTGGTGAAGCTGGACATCCTGATCGCGGGCACGCCGGTCGACGCCCTCTCCATGATCGTGGACCGCCAGCGCTCGGCCCAGCACGGCAGGCGCCTGGTCGAGAAGCTGCGGAAGATCATCCCGCGCCAGCTCTTCGAGGTCCCGCTGCAGGCTGCCATCGGCGGCAAGATCATCGCCCGCGAGACCATCCCCGCGATGCGGAAGGACGTGCTGGCGAAGTGCTACGGCGGCGACGTGACCCGCAAGCGCAAGCTGCTCGAGCGCCAGAAAGAGGGCAAGAAGCGCATGAAGCGGGTGGGCGCTGTGGAGATTCCCCAGGATGCCTTCATGGCGGTGCTGAGCCTCGACGATTAGTCAGTCGATTGTCGGTCGATACACGTCCGGCGCTCACAGGCGGATAATCAAGCGCCATGTCGGGGACGGGAGGGCTCCTCGGTGATTCCGCGCGGCATCACGCGCATTGACGGCCCTGGGAGGATCGTGATGGACGGCGGCATGTGCCAGGTCACGCCTGGCTGCACAGGCATCATCGAGGAGGGCTACTGCACGGTCTGCGGCAAGATCGCGGCGGCGCGGCCCGGGACGGTCGCGACCCTGGCCGCGCGGCCCTTCACCGTGCCCCCCAGCGTGGCCACCAACGGCTCCACCTCGACCGGCGGCCGCGCCGGCACGGCGGGGACGTCCGACACCGCGGGCACCGCCGGCACGGGGGGGACGTCCGACACCTACGGCAGCTCCGCCGCGACCAGCACCGACGGCACGACCTCGACCGACTACCAGCCGACGACGGGGGCCTCGCGCCGGAGCCGCCAGACCAGCCGGCGGCCGAGCGCCCGCAGCCGGATCGGCGCCGGCCTCGTCAGCGTGCCGCCGATGCCGACCCAGGACCCGGCCGCCGTGGTCATGACCGACCCCGAGGTGGCCGAGGACAAGCGGTTCTGCGCCAAGTGCGGCTCCGAGGTGGGCCGCTCCCGCGACGGCAAGCCCGGCCGCGTGACCGGCTTCTGCAGCAAGTGCCGGCACCCCTACTCGTTCCTGCCCCCGCTGGGCCGGGGCGACCTGGTCGCCGGCCAGTACCGGATCGCCGGCTGCCTCGCCTACGGCGGCCTGGGCTGGATCTACCTGGCCCAGGACGAGCAGGTGTCGAACCGCTGGGTGGTGCTGAAGGGCCTGCTCAACTCGGGCGACGTCGACGCCATGGCGGCGGCCGTCGCCGAGCGCCAGTTCCTGGCCAGGGTCGAGCACCCCAGCGTGGTGCGCATCTACAACTTCGTCCAGCAGGACCGGGCCGGCTACATCGTCATGGAGTACGTCGGCGGCAAGCCCCTCAAGGAGGTGCTGCGCGAGCGCCGCAGGGCGACCGGCGGCGACGGCGCCCTGCCGGTCGAGCACGCGATCGCCTACATCCTGGGCATCCTGCCCGCGTTCTCGTACCTGCACCGGCTGGGCCTGGTCTACAACGACTTCAAGCCGGACAACGTCATGCTGCACGGCGACGACCTCAAGCTGATCGACCTGGGTGCCGTCACCCGCATCGACGACGCCAGCGCCGCCATCTACGGCACCGACGGCTACCAGGCGCCGGAGGTGGCCAGGCACGGCCCCTCGCCGGCGTCGGACCTGTACACGATCGCGCGCTGCCTCGCCGTGCTCGCGCTCGACTTCCGGGGCTACCAGACCAAGTTCCGGTACAGCCTGCCCTCCGCCCCCGAGTACCTGGTCCTGGAGCGCCACGAGTCCCTGCACCGCTTCCTGCTCAAGGGCACGGCCGAGAGCCCGGACGACCGCTTCCAGTCCGCCGACGAGATGGCGGAGCAGCTGCTGGGCGTCCTGCGCGAGGTGGTGGCCAGGAACGAGAGCTCGCCCAAGCCGGCGCCGAGCACGCTGTTCGGCGTCGACCTCCAGGCGCTGCAGCCGGGCACCACGCCGGGCGCTGCCCCCGACTGGCGGCACATGCCGGCGCTGAAGGTCAACCCGGCCGACCGCGCCGCCAGCCTGGTCGTCAACGTCACCGCCATGGGCGGGCCGGCCGAGCAGGTGGCGCAGATCCGCCGCGCGATCCTGGACGGGCAGGTGCCGGAGACAGCCGAGTCCCGCCTCGGCCTGGCCCGGGCGCTGATCTCGCTGGGAGACGACGAGGAGGCCGAGCGCCAGCTCGAGGCGGTCAACCGCGAGGACCCGTGGGACTGGCGGGTGACCTGGTACCGCGGGCTGCGCCTGCTCGCGCGGGGCGAGGCGGCCGACGCCCGTCAGGCCTTCGAGCGGGTGGGCTTCGACCTGCCCGGCGAGCTGGCCCCGAAGCTGGCCGAGGCCATGGCGGCGGAGCTGGCGGGCGACCTCCACCGGGCGAGCGTCCTGTACGACGTGGTCTCCACCACGGACCCCGACTTCACGTCGGCCTGCTTCGGCCTGGGCCGGGTCCGGGCGGCGCTGGGCGACCGGCCCGGCGCGGTCGAGGCGTACGAGCGCATCCCGGAGAACTCCAGCCTGTACGTGCCCGCCCAGCTCGCCCTGGCGCGCGCCCTGATGGGGAACGGGCACGGGCCGACGCCGAACGTGCAGGAGCTGGTCGGGGCCGGGCAGACCATCCAGCGGCTGGACCTGGACGACACGCGGTCGGCGCAGCTCACGGTGGAGCTGCTGAACGCCGGTCTCCGCCTGCTGCGGACCGGGGTGGCGCCGGATTCGCGCACCGCGCTGATGGGGCGGGCGCTCCGGGAGACGGAGCTCAGGTTCGGCCTGGAGGAGGCGTTCCGGGAGCTGGCCCGCCTGGCCGTCGGCGAAGAGAAGATCCGGCTGGTGGACGAGGCCAACCGCGTCCGGCCGCTGACGGCCGTCTAGGGTGATGGGAAGTCCTCGGTGGAGGGGATAGCGACGGGCCTGCTCCGCTGTCTCAACCCGGCCTGCGGCGAGATGGTGCAGTCCACCGATCGCTTCTGCGAGGCGTGCGGCCAGCCCATATCGCCCGCCGCCGGGGACGGCAACGGGCGGGTGGCGGCGCCGCCGCGGCCGAGCCCGGACAGGAGAGAGGCAGCGTTCCCCGGCCTGGCCGCCGTCAGCGACCCCGGGCTGCGCCGCCTCCGCAACGAGGACGCGATGGCGATGGCGTCGCTGGACGACGAGGGGGTGCGGATCATCGTCGTCTGCGACGGCGTCTCCACGTCGGGCGAGCCGGCGGCCGCCTCGTGGGCGGCGGCGCAGTCGGCGGTGGCCTACCTGGTGGCGGCGGTGCAGGACCGGCACCCGGACATCGAGGCGGCCATGCACGCGGCGGTGGTGGCGGCGCACGGCGCCGTCTGCACCGTCCCGCGCCGGCGGGGCACCCAGGACGAGCCGCCGGCGACGACGCTGATCGCGGCGGTCGTCCGGGACGGCAGCGCCACGATCGGCTGGGTCGGCGACAGCCGGGCCTACTTCGTGAGCGCGGACGACGCCTGGCGCCTGAGCCGGGACGACACGTGGGCGACCGAGCAGGTCGAGATGGGGGTGATGGCCGAAGAGGAGGCGCTGGCCGATCCACGCGCCCACGCGCTGACCAGCTGGTTGGGAGACCAGGACGGCGAGCTCGAGCCATCCGTTTGCACGTTCATCCTTCCCACCAGCGGCTGCCTCCTCTTGTGCTCGGATGGGCTCTGGAACTACGCTCCGAGCCCAGGCCGCATGCGTGAGCTCGTGATGCGGTTCCCCGCGGACGCGACCGCGGCGGACGTCGCGCGAGGGCTCACGGAGTTCGCACGATCATCGGGGGGCGCGGACAACATCACGGTTGCCGTTGCTTTCGTCTGATACGGCGGGCAGTGTGCGGCCCTGGAATGGGAAGGAGGTGAACGGGTCGTGACGACGTTCAGCGCCACGGTGCACCAGAACCCGTATCTGCACCGCGGTACGTCCGCCGTCCACGCGGTCGTGCAGGTCACGTCGCGCTCGGACGGCAGCGACGCTGCAGCTGACGCCGCCGAAGTGATCGTGTTGGACTGCTCGGGCTCCATGGGCAACCCGTGGACCAAGATGGAGGCCGCGCGGGTGGCCACCAGCAAGGCGGTCGACTCGCTGCGCGACGGCACGTGGTTCGGCATCGTGGCCGGCACCTCCTTCGCCCGCCTCATATACCCGCAGCCGGTGCTGGGAGCCGGCGACCCGGTGCTGGGCCTGGCCCGCGTGTCGCCGGCGACGAGGGCGGAGGCGCGCGTGGCCATCAACAGGCTGGGGGCTGGCGGCGGGACCGCGATCTCGAAGTGGTTAGGCATCGCGCGCGAGCTGTTCGAGGCGCGGCCGCGCGCCATCAACCACGCGCTGCTGCTGACCGACGGGCAGGACGAGGGCGAGACGAAGGCCGCCCTGACCGCCGAGCTGGAGCGCTGCCTGGGCCGCTTCCAGTGCGACTGCAGGGGCTTCGGCACCGACTGGGACCAGGCCGAGCTGCGCGCCATCTCGGACGCGCTGCTGGGCACGACGGACATCATCCCTCACCCCGCCCAGATGGACGCGGAGTTCCAGGCGATCGTCCGGCGGACGATGAGCAAGCAGGTCGGGTCGGTCTCGCTCCAGGTCCTGACCCCGCTCGGCGCCGGCATCCGGTTCTTCAAGCAGGTCGCCCCCGAGGTGATGGACCTGACCGACAAGGTGACCTGGTTCCAGCCCGTCGGCGTGGAGGGCAACTGGCAGCCGGTGCCCTCGATAGACCCGTCACGGCCGCTCATCAGCGCCTATCCGACGGGGGCGTGGGGCGGCGGCGAGGACCGCGAGTACCACGCCTGCCTCACCGTGGTGCCGCAGGACGTCGGCGAGCAGCACGAGGTCCGCGCCGGGCGCGTCGCCGTGGTGGTCGACGGCCAGAGCACGGCCAGGGCCCCCATCCGCGCCTGCTGGACGGACGACGTCGACCGGACCACCCGCATCGACCGCGCCGTGGCCCACTACACGGGCCAGCAGGAGCTCGCCGTCAGCATCGAGGAGGGCCTGGAGGCGCGCCGGGCCGGCGACACGCTCACGGCCACGCGGAAGCTCGGCCGGGCCGCGCAGCTGGCCGCCGTCGCCGGCAACGACGCGACCACCCGGCTGCTGCTCAGGGTCGTCGACATCCAGGACGTGGAGCGCGGCACCGTCAGGCTCAAGCAGGACGTCTCCAAGGAAGACCTGATGACCCTCGACACCAGGTCGCGCAAGACGGTCCGCCTCAGCGACGTGCCCCGGTCATGAGCTTCACCTGCCGCCGGGGCCACTACTCGGTCAGCGACGACTACTGCGACATCTGCGGCGCCCGCAACTGGAGCTCGGCCACCGGCTCGGCCCCGGCCACCGGTGCCGCCCCGGCGCCGGCCGCCCCCCGCTCGCCGTCGGCCGCGGCGGCGACGGTCCCCAACCCCTACGACCAGCCCTGTCCCGTCTGCGGCACGTACCGCGAGGGCGGCGACCGCTACTGCCCCAACTGCGCCTACGACTTCGAGACCGGCGAGACCTGGGAGATGCAGGCGTCTCCCACGCCGCTGACGCCGGTCGACCCCTGGCGCCAGGTCCCCGGGGTGGGGCTGATGGTCATCGTCAGCGTCGACAGCGACCGCAGCAACGACAGCGGCTGCCCCCAGGCCCCGACGGACTTCCCGGAGCGCATCTTCATGGTCGACCAGCCGTCGATGGTGATCGGCCGGGAGGAGGCGTCCGGCGTCCACGTGCCCATCCCGGCCGACCCCTACGTCTCGCGCAAGCACGCCGAGATCATCGACCTGGGCGGCCAGTGGGGCCTCCGCGACCTCGGCTCGACGAACGGCACCAAGCTCAATGGCCTGGCCCTGGTCGGCACCGAGGTGCGGCTCGTCCGGGCCAACGACGTGATCGAGGTGGGCTGCTTCTCCAGGATCACGATCAGGGAGCGCTCGCCACAGGGCGTCGGAGCGTGAACGTCGCGGTCCGGTGGAGGTTCGGCGGCCGCATCCGGTTCCTGCGCGGCCGCACCGCGACCACGCCGGGCCGGCTGCGGACGCTCACCGGCGTCATGGTGGTGGGGACGGCGCTGCTGTGGCTGCTCGGGGGAGGAGCGGTCATCGCCGCCCGCGACTACGTCAGCACCATTGGCCGCCACACGGCGCCGATGATCGTCGACGTGCAGCGCACGCATGCGCTGTTAGCCGACGCGGACCGTCTGGCCGCAAACGATTTCCTGCTCGGCGGCGCCGGCAGCACCGAGCAGCGACAGGAATATGCGCTGGATATATCCAGCGCCAGCCGCGACCTGGAGCACATGGCCGAGCTGAACGGACCGAACGGGCCCGCCAGCGCCCAGCTTCAGCAGATCACGGCCCTGCTTACTCAGTATACCGGGTTGGTCGAGGCGGCGCGCGCAAATGCGCGGGCCGGCTTTCCGGTCGGCGCCTCCTACCTGCGCCAGGCCTCGGACCTGATGCACCGGCCCGGGGATGGCATCATGGCGCTCGTCGACGGGCTCGACGCCTTCGACCCGGCCCACCCCTACCCGGACGACGCGGCGCATTGGCTCCCGGTCGGCCTGCTGGCGGCGTTCTTCGCCACGGCCCTCGGCCTCCTGGGCGTGCTGACCTTCTCACAGGTGTACCTGCGCCGGAGGTTCCACCGCCGGCGCAGCCACAAGCTGCTGGCCGCCACCGGCCTGCTCCTGGCGCTCGGCGGCTGGATGGCCGCCCAGGCCGCCGTGACGTACAGCAGCCTCGGGGCGGCGCAGGAGGACGCGTTCCCGGAGCTGCACAGGCTCTGGGTGATGCGCAGCCTGGCTTTCGAGGCCAATGCCGACCAGAGCCTGGCGCTCATCTCGCGCGGCACCACCGCGACCTACGACGACGCGTTCAGGGCCGCCACGGGCCGGCTCGTGGACCGGACGCTGACGGACGAGATGGCGGACGCCGCATCCCGCGGCGACGTGCGGTTCAAGGGCCTGGTGGCGGACGAGCTCCACGAGAGCGGTTCGCCGGCGGCGCGGGCCGACGCGGTCCGGGTGCTGCGCGGCTACCAGGAGTTCACCACGCTGGACATGGCGATCCGGGCGAAGGTGGCCGCCGGCGACTACGACGGGGCCGTGCCGCTGGTCGTGGGCACGAACCAGCTCGGGACGGCCTTCGCCGACCTGGACCGGGCGCTGCAGAAGCGGATCGACACGGAGCAGGCCCAGTTCGACTCCTGCATCGCGAACGCCACCCCCGGACTGGAGCTCGACGCCGGGGTCGCGGTCCTGGCGGCCGGCGTGGCCGGGCTGTTCCTCTGGGGCCTGCGCCCCCGGATCGCCGAGTACCGGGCATGACCGCGCGCGCTGCGACCCGCGTGGCGGTGCGGCTCCGGCCCGCGTGGCTCGTGGCCGGCCTGCTGCTGGCCTGCGCGGCGTGCGCGCCCTACGGGGCGGCGACCGGGGGTGCCGTCGCCTCGCCGCGGCCCTCCCCGGCGTCGTCCCCCT
>JBKPCH010000193.1:0-2937 GCA_046727275.1 Candidatus Dormiibacterota bacterium | reverse complement strand
CCCGGCGATCTGGCGCTCCTCCCCGATGGCGAAGTCCATACTCCGGCTCTCGTCGATCCAGGCATGCAGGATCTCGCCGCCCTCGCCCAGGCCGGGGTACCGGTCGAGGTTCGGGCCGGTGACGAAGCCGTCCAGCGACATCGAGATGTTCGCCTCCACTACTTTGGCCATGGCAGCTCTCCTGCAGGTCAACGGGTCGCGGTCGATTCTCGCATCCGGCGCCGGGGAGTTCGACGAGCTCCGAAAAGCAGCGTCAGGTGGCGGACACCGAATCGCCCGTGCTCCAGCATCTGTTGGTGGGCGATCTCCACGGGCGCATGGGTAGCGCTCGACGGCGCAGGCTGGGCGCAGCCCACGGCAATCCCGGCAGCTCGGACGCCTGGTCGCGTCGACGTACCAGGGAGCGGCGCCGCAGGGCCCGGCCAGCTCGGGCATCGAGCCGTTCAGACGGAGCACGAAGACCTCCGCCTGGACCGGGCCCTCGGTGTCGACCATGGTGAAGGGCCGGCTGGCTCAGGCGGGGTGCGCCATGGCCAGCGCCTGCTCCGGCGTCACCTGCATGTTGTGCGCCTCCCGACCGTGCTTCTGGACCGCTGCGACCAGCTCCTCCTCCGAAGCGCGTACCTCGAAGCCACAGTCGCACCTGACCACCAGCTCGATTGCCCTGGCGTCCTCGCCCATGGTCGCTGACCTCCTGTCCGTTGGCAGGCTATCACCACTGGTTCCAGTCCGAGTCGACCCACGCGATGACCTCCGGTGGGCCCTCGAACAGGTCGGCGAAGAACTGCCGAATCCGGGGATCGGCCGAGAACGCCTGCGTCTGCTCGGCGCTCTGCCAGACGTCGATGCCCAGGAAGTCTTGCGGATCTATCGGGTTGAGGAAGATGCGGTGCGAGATGTCGCCGGCCTGCCTGGCCATCTCCCTGGTGGCCCCGGTCACCTCGTCGTGCATCTTCTTCATGGAGGTCTGGTCGCCCTTGAGGCGCCCGCGGATCGTGACGGTCACTGCCATGACCGAACACCCTAGCGGGCGCGGTTTGGCGAAACTTTGGCGTGGTGCTACGGATCTATCTCACAGGTGAGCCCTGCCTCCTGAGCGCGAACGCGCTCATCCGGGCCGACCGCTTGCCCCGCCGCCAGGGCCGGCTCGCGTTCGCCTTTCTCATCAGCGAGCGGGCGCGCGCGGTGCCTCGGGACGAGCTGCTGGACGTCCTGTGGCCGGAGGGGCCGCCGCCAGCCCACGCGGTTGCCCTGAGCGCGGTGGTGAGCAAGCTGCGTGCGCTGCTGGTCGAGGCAGCCGTCGATCGCCACGCGATCAGCGCGGCCGACGGCTGCTACCGCATCGAGCTGCCGGCGGCGACGTGGATCGACGCGGAGGCCGCTCACGAGGCGGTGCACGAGGCGGAGGCGGCGCTGAGGTCAGTAAGGTACCCGGCGGCCTATGGACCGGCAGCTGTGGCGGCAGCCATCCTGCGCCGGCCGTTCCTCCCCGGCGCCGAAGGTGACTGGGTCGAACGCCGCCGAGAGGCGCTGCGGCAGCTGCTGGTCCGTGCCCTCGACGTGCTCACCGAAATCCACGCCGAGAACCGGGAGCCGGCCCTTGCGCTCCGAGCGGCCGAGCAGGCCGTCTCGCTCGAGCCCTTTCGGGAGAGCGGCTATCGCCGGCTGATGCGGCTGCACCAGCGGGCCGGCGACCGTGCCGAGGCGCGGCGCGTGTACGAACGCTGCCGCCGGCTGCTGGCCGACGAGCTGGGCCTGGCCCCGGCACCGGAGACGGTGATGCTGATGGAGGAAGTCGGGGGAGGACCAGTCCGCCGGCGCAGGTGAAGCCCCGACTGAATCCGGCTCTTGCGGCTGACGGGTCACGTCGATATCCGCAACCCCTGGGTAGGGAGAACGCCGCCCGGTCGACCTTGCCATGGGCCGCCAGACGCAGCCGCCCGAGGTAGACGAAGGCGCCGGCCACCACGTGTTCCGGCAGCCGGGAGCGGGTTGGGGGCACAGCTGGCGCGCAAGGACCGGATCGTCGGTGCGGACCACGTGCGCCGCTATCGGCTGCCGGCCCAGCTCGCCGCGCGGCCGGCCTGGCGGCAGGCGGTCGGGGAGGCCCCGGCGGGCGGGGGCGGCTTGCTGGAGGCGGGCGCCAGGGCCACCGAGGCAGTCGCAAGCCGTTGCAAGCGGGCAGCAGCAGCAGTCTGCATGATCTGCGAGCAGAAACGTGAGGGAGGCCGATCGGCCTCCCTCGCGATCCAGGTTCAGCCCGACGCGCTGACTAGTGCCAGCTGTGCTTGTCGTGCTGATTCGCGTTGTAGATGCCGGGCGGGATGTGATCGGCAGAGGCGACCTCTCCCGCGGTGCCGGCGGTGGCCGACGTCAGCCCGTTCGCATTGGTGAACATGGCCTCGTCGAACACCGTTCCGTTGTTCGCGCTCGCGACCGCGAACACGCCGTGCGCGAGGCCGCCGCTGAAGGAGGTGGAGATGTAGTCGCCTACCATGAAGCCCTGGCTCGTGTTGGCGAGCCAGCTCAGGGTCATCGGACCGGCGAGCTGCGTGGCCGAGCCCCAGGTCGCTCCGCCGTCGGTGGACGAGATGAAGCCGACGTCCAGCTGACACGACGAGCCGCAGTTGGAGACGGGGTAGAAGTAGTAGGTGAGGCCCACGTGGGCGGTGTTCCCCGAGGTCGTCCGGTCCACCCCGACGCCGCGGCCAGCGTGACGGCGGTGAGGAGCGCGGTGACGGTCCGCCGCTCCGCCGTGCTCATCCGCTCAGGAAGGGCCGAACCGCCGCCGCCAGTTGGTCGCTCGTGCCGATGACCGGGCCTCCCGAGCTGAGCTGGGGGGCCGGGGTGTCCGACCAGCGCGCGTCCGGGCCGTAGAGGAAGTAGGCATCCCACTCCACGCCGGGATAGCCGATGACCTTCTCGGCGTAGAAGCGG
>JBKPCH010000192.1:0-6207 GCA_046727275.1 Candidatus Dormiibacterota bacterium | reverse complement strand
TCGGTGGTCACTCCGCTCGGCATGTGGATCGCGACGCTGCCCTGTCCGGTCGCGGCCGGTGACGACCTCACGGTGCGCGTGTACAACGAGCCCGGCCGCTTGGTGGCGGTGCATCCGGCCGGCGGCCACCCGGGGGCGGCGCTGATGCTCCGTGACACACCCCGCGAGCACTGGGACATGCGTGATCTGGACAACCAGAAGGCGTTCCTGGCAAGCGCGTTCGCTGGCGCGGGGTGGCTGGTGCCGAGCATCCTGGAGTACCTCGCGCACACCGACGACCTCTACTTCGATGCACTGAGCCGCGTGCGGCTGCCCCGTTGGTGGAGTGGCCGGGTCGTGCTTCTCGGAGACGCGGCATCCTCGGTCACGATCTTCGGCGACGGTTCAAGCATGGCGATCGTCGGCGCGTGGGAGCTGGCCAAGGCGCTGGAGCGGCATGCCGACGTCGCCGACGCGTTCGATGCCTATGAACGCGCCCAGCGTCGGCGCGTGGAGCCACGCCAGCGCCGGGTCCAGCTCGCCGCGCACTTTCTCGTCCCGGCGTCCCGCCCGGGCCTGACCGCCCGAAACGCGTTCCTCCGCGCGAGCGACGTACGTCGCCGGAGCGGAGCTCGGACTGATCACCGACCGCCGCCTGCGACCGAGTCGCACTTCTCTCGTGAGGAGGAGCCCATGAGCCGGAAACAGCAGGTCCATTCGGAAGTGGTGATCGATGCGCCGCTGCAGGCCGTCTGGGAGTACTGCATGGACATATCGAAGATCCCAGAGTTCCACCCCCGCGTCGACAGGGTCGATTACCTGTCGGGGACCAAGCAGCGTGCACCTGGCGTCTCATATCAGTGCAACGTCCTCGAGGGACCGGGCCGGGGGA
This sequence comes from Candidatus Dormiibacterota bacterium, assembly GCA_046727275.1. Classification (GTDB taxonomy): domain Bacteria; phylum Chloroflexota; class Dormibacteria; order Dormibacterales; family Dormibacteraceae; genus CF-161. The sequence continues at coordinate 5,336 of JBKPCH010000192.1, read as the reverse complement.
CCTGCGTCGAGCAGGTCACCGAGGTCGTGCCTATGGAACGGTTCACGACGACCATTCCCGACGACTCATGGGGCCTGAGCAAGCTCTTCGCTGATTACGTCGTGGAGACGCGGTTCACCCCGATAGGCAGCGACAGGACGAAGGTCGAGTTCCGTCAGTACTACGCGACGAACAGCGTGAAGGCCAAGGTCGCCAATGTGCTCGCGCGGAGGAGGATCGCCAGCCAGACAGCTGATACCCTGAAGGCGATCAAGCTTGCTGTCGAGCAAGAGCATTCCAAGCTACGCCGTCCGTAACCAGTGGGCAGCCGCGCGCTCTATGCCGCCTTGAGCATCGGCCGCCAACGAGGTCCCCTGGCGCGTCAGCGAGCCGGAGCGGCTGGACCTGACCCGTTCGCCGAACACCCACCTCGCCTTCGGGACGGGCCCGCACGTCTGCCTCGGTGCCCAGCTGGCGCGCATAGAGCTGCAGGTTGCGCTAGACCACCTGTTGCGCAGGCCGCCGGGGCTGCGGCTGGCAGTCAGGCCGGATGAGCTGTGCTGGAAAACGGGGCTGGCGATTCGGGGTCCGGTCGCGCTGCCGGTCTCCTGGTAGCCAAGAATCACGTCGACGCTTCTCCGCCCCGAAGCGGCGGTAGGCGAGGGACGTTCCCACGCGCGGGGCGGTCGGGCGTCGGCTGGCGGCCGGGCCTGCCGCGCGACCGGAGCGAGCTGGCAGCCGGCGGGGCTCCAGTTCAGCGGGCAGCAACGCGCCCGGCAGACGGCCTCGGTCCGTATGGAGTTCCATCGGGACCTCTCGGTCCGGCGGCCGGATCGAACTCAGGGAGGCACCCAGGGTATGGACCCTCCTTTAGGACCGCCCCTGCCGCACTCGCTATAGGCCAACCATCCCGCGGACGCCGACTGAGGTCATCGGTACACGCTACGTCGGTCACAGCACCTGCAACTGCGGGCCGGTCGGCACATTCACGACGGCGTCGGCGAGCAGATTCCTCAAATCGCTCTCGTGCATGCGAAGCCGACGGGCGAAGTCACTTGCCGTAACGCCGCGCCTAGAAGCAATCAGCCTCAACGCCCGCTGCACCACCGTCGCCTCTTCAGGGGGGCCGACGTTGCCAGGCTCGCTCGTCCGCCAGCCTTGGGCCGAAAGCCGTGTCTGAGCACGCTGGTAAGCGTAGGGACTGATCATCCGTAGCGTCTTAGCGCGATACAGCAACGCCGCGACAGATACTCCCCACCTGCCTTTGAGCGAGAGGTAGGCGTCCCATCGCACCTGACGTGGAAGTTCGGCAAGCATCGCGTCAGAGGGAAGCAGGAAAGCTGAAGCGAACCGCCGTGCCTGCCGCTCGATTGACTGCCGACCAGGTTCGGCATCGTGGTGCATCACAAGGTGGCCGAGTTCGTGACTGGCATCCATGCGTGATCGCGCTGGATCGTCCTTGTCGCTCGCCAAAACGATGATTGGCCGACCTCGGATAATAGTCGAGAACGCGTCCACGTCATTCGTACCCACGGCCGGTCGGACCACGATCGCACCCTTGAGCTCAAGGAGCCGAACCACATGCTGCAGTGGCCCAGCGCCAAGGCCCCATCGACGCCGAACCTCCGCCGCTGCGGCCTCAGCTGTAGCTTCATCCTCCGCGTCGCCCGAAACCGGAATGCTCGGCAGAGCCACAGGTGGCAAGTCCACCTCCTCCTCGATCTGGGCCACCACCTCGGCGAGAAGACTCAGCCGCGCCAGCAGGCGGTCGCGGTCCATCTTCGTGGTCGAGCGGAGGCTCCTGAAGTGGGCCTGCGACTCGGACACCCGGTGAAGGGGACGTCCTCGCTCGAAAAAGGCCGGCGGGAAACCCAGATGCAGGGCGAGGGCGGCAAGGATAGCCTCCTTCGGTCGGGTATGACCCTGCTCGTAGTGCGTTACGGCGGCGGGCGTTACCCCAACGGCTCGCGCCAGGTCAACCTTCCGGAGACCTCTGAAGAGCCGGGCGAGGGTCAGCCGCTCACCGTCGAAGAGGGTGGGAGCAAGTCGTTGAGCAGGTCCGATCACGGCCGTTCATTGTCGCTGTTCAGCTCCCCCTTCTCCCGGATTGCGACCTCGGGCTCCGGGATCGGCACGGCATCCGCCTGGCCACCCTCGAGCACGGTAAGGTCGACGTCGGCCGGACGCTTCACCTCATAGATGGTGTCGATCGCACTCCACCGCGTGACCCGGCCATCCTCTTGGCATCGCTCACCGTCGACCGCCTGGAGGCGGACCGCCTCCAAGCCCTCCTCGCACGATCCGTAGTGTCCGATCACCCAGTCGAGTGCCTCGACCAGTTCTGGGTCCAGATCCAGATCGAGCTGCACCCCAATTTGCTCGACCCGGCCCATCCGAGCCGCTGGACCGACGTGATCCGGGAAGCATCGCCACGGGTCATCGGCTGCGCTCCTGCCAAGTTTGTGGGACCGGAGCCGGCATCGACCAACACGGATCTCGATCGAGTTGTTGACGACCGAGCATTCGACGCCGCGCAGCTGACCCAGCTCGGTGCTGAGGAACAGCGTCGAGGAGGTCCAGACGAGGATGCCGAACGACAGCGGGGTGTCGCCCAGCTTCGGGTCATGGCGCTCCTGGTTGACCTCGTACGCGCGAGAAACGGCCGCTAGGATCGCGTCTCGAAGGTCCGACCTGAGGAGTTCTGGAGGAATCCGAGGGGCTTCAGCCATGGGGAGCAAGGATAGCGTCCACGCTCATTTCTTGCTTAAGAATTTAGCGTCAACTCCGGTTGGCGCGGTCGCTCGTGGGAGGCCCCCGTAGCCGTCGCCTCGATCCACTCGTCGAGGTGGTCGCCGGCGATGCCCCACCGTCAATCGTGGGGGATTGGGAAACTCGTTCTGTCCCTCCTTTACGCACCGGCTCTGCTCGCAATCGACGCCAGGGCTTGGTCGAGGGTGGACCGGCGCACGTGCAGGCGCCGGGCGGCCTCCGCCTTCGTCAGCAACCCCTCTTCCAGCGCCGCCACGACCCTTGGCCACTGCCGGTGCTCGGTGATCGGCGCCGTCCGCCGCGGTCGGCCGACGTGCTTGCCCTCGGCCCGGGCGCGGTCCATGCCGGCGCGCACCCGTTCGGCGATGGTCTGGCGCTCCAGCTGAGCCCAGACGACGGTGATGTGGAACAGCGCCTCGCCCATGGGCGTGGTGGTGTCGATCCAGGGCTCCTGCAGCGAGCGCAGGCCGCAGCCCCACGAGCGCAGGTTGGCGAGCGTCTGGGCGCCGTCCAGGACGCTGCGAAAGGCGCGGTCGACGCGCCAGACGAGGATCAGGTCGACCTGCCGGCGCCGGGCCAGCTCGAGCAGCCGTCGCCAGTGCTTACGACCACGCAGGTCGTCCGCCGAAGCCTTGTCGACGAACTCGCCGAGCAGCTCGGCGCCCGCCAGGCCTGCCACGTGCTCGCGGAGCGGGCGGAGCTGCGTCTCCGGGTCCTGGTCGCGATCCTTGGTAGAAACGCGGGCAGCGATCGCCACCCGCAACCGCCGCGGGCCCGCGCTGCCGGTCGGCTCCATCGACACGCCTGCCACTACGCCGGCACCCCAGCTCCCGGCCCAGGCCGATCCAGCTGACCGTGACCTTGCGCTGTACGTCCCCGAGCCTGGTCAGGATGACTCGGACCAGGTCGGCGCTCAAGGGGGCCCCTGCCACTCGCCTTCACAGCGGGCGGCCATCGCGTGCTCGGGGTGCCGGCCGTCAGCGGCGGCCGCGAACCCGGACCGGTCCTGAGAGGCGCGAGCTGCTGGCTCATCGCCGGCCCCTCCGCAACGCGTCGTCGATCAGAGCCGAGGCCTCGCGCCTGGTGAGAGCGGCGGGGATGGCCAGTCCCATCTGCCGGAGCCGCCAGAGCTGCTTGGAGGTGGCAGGCGCCAGGGCCGCGCCGGCCAGGGCGACGTCGAGCAGCGCCGAGGCGGCGCCTGCGGTGAGGCCCGGCTCGACCTCGATGCCGCGCCTGCGCAGCGCCGCCACCTGGCGTTCGCTGGCAGGCCGGCTCCGCCAGGCCGCCGAGCGGTCGGTGAGCCGTTCGGCCCGCACCTGCCGCACCCAGTCCTCGGCCACGCCCTGCGCGTATCCGATGTCGAGCCCCTGTCCGAGCAGCCTGGGGACACCGCGCGGCGGCAGGACGCTCACCGACCAGGTGCCGGCCTCCTCCTCCCGGATGACCACCTGGCCCTGGTCGCCACCGGAGAGCACGTGGAAACCCTCCCCGGGCGCCCAGCTCAGCTCGCTCTCGGCGAAGAGGTCCACCGCCTCGCCGACCACCTGACCGCCGGCCACGTACTCGGGCCGCTCCCGCTCCTCGCGCTCGGCGACGGCCCGGGCCACGCTCTGGCCGTCCATCGCCTGGGGATCGAGCCCGGCCAGGGAGGCGACGGTGACGAGCTGATGTCGCCGGCTGTTGCCGAGCAGGTCGATGACCAGGCAGTCGGTCTTGCCGGGCGCTCGGCGCGTGCCCCGCCCGATCATCTGCACGTAGAGCGGCCGCGAGCGGGTGGGCCGGGCCATGATCAGGCAGTCGACGGAGGGCTCGTCGTAGCCCTCGGTCAGGATCATGCAGTTGGCCAGCACCCTGACCTCGCCGGCGCGGAAGGCGGCCAGGGTCTCCGCCCGCTCCTCCCGCGGCGTCTCTCCTGAGACCCAGCGGGCGGCCCAGCCGGCCGCGCAGAAGGTCTCCGCCATCAGCCGGGCCAGCTCCACGGTCGGAGTGAAGACCAGCGCCTTGCGGCCGGCGGCGTGCTGCTGGTAGGCGGCCAGCGCATGCTCGGGCGCCTCGGACTCGATCAGCGCGCGGCCCAGCTCCTCGTCGCCGAAGTCGCCGGCCCGCACCCCGACGCGGTCGAGGTCGAGCTCCACCTGCACCCGCACGGCGCGCAGGTCGCAGAGGTAGCCCGACCGGATCATGTCCAGGAGGTCGCGGCGGTAGACGATCTCCTCGAAGACGGCGTCGAGGCCCACCCGGTCGCCGCGTTCCGGCGTGGCGGTGACGCCCACCACCAGCGGGCCCTCGTCGAGGTCGAAGCCGCCCAGTTGCGCGATAGCCTCGCGGTAGCTGCGGGCGGCGGCGTGGTGAGCCTCGTCGACCACCACGGTGGCGAAGGGCTCGACCGGGAGGAGGCTCAGCTCCACCCCCCGTCCGAGCAGGCGATCCATTCGACGCTGGCGGCTGAGCGTCTGGATCGAGGCCACTACGACCGGGGCGTCGAGCTCGTCGCGCTCGGCCTTGACCACGCCCACCCGCAGGTCGGGGCTGACCAGGCGGAGCTTGTCGCGCGCCTGCTCGATCAGCTCCTCGCGGTGGGCGATGAC
>JBKPCH010000191.1:0-11828 GCA_046727275.1 Candidatus Dormiibacterota bacterium | reverse complement strand
CACCTGGCGGCGGCCGTCCCTCCACACCTGCGCCAGGACGCCCGCGGGGATGGCGATGTCCAGTCCGCGTGCCGCCGCCGTGGCCAGGAGCTGTTTGACCTGCGTGTCGCCGGCCTCGAGCGCGATGAGGGCGCCGGCATCGAGCGTCAAGGGCCGTTCAGGATGCGGTTCACGACGCGCTCGGCCCATGCCTCTGCCTCTTTCGACGGCGGACCGTACATCCGGTCGAACTCGTCGAACATCTCTTGCAGAGCATTGGGGTCCCAGCCGAACTGGCCCTCGTGGTGGATCAGGGCCTCCTCGACCCACGCGCTGATCGAGGAGACCTTGCCCCACTCGACCCGCTTGCGGGCCCGCTCCAACCGCTCGGGGCTGAGCGAGACCGTGACCCTGACCCGCTTCGGCCTGGTCGCGTCCATATCGGCATCGTACCGATTCGGCGCGAATCCCATCGCGTGCTCCGCCATTTCGACGCGGAGCCTACGGCCAGCCCGGGCGGATGGGAACCCAACCTGTTAAGGACCCCGGATCGAGTACCTTCAGCCCCAGCCATGTCGCACCGCATCGCCGTCATCCCAGGCGACGGGGTGGGGAAGGAGGTCGTGCCCGAGGGCGTCAAGGTCATTCGCGCGCTGGGCCTCCCACTCGACTTCGTGGAGCTGCCCTGGGGCTGCGACTTCCACGCGCGGACGGGCCGCATGATGCCCGAGGACGCCCTGCCCACCCTGGCCGGCTTCGACGCCATCTATCTCGGCGCCATCGGCTGGCCCACCGTCCCGGACCACGTCAGCCTCTGGGAGTGCCTGCTGCCGATCCGCAAGACGTTCGAGCAGTACGTGAACCTCCGCCCCGTCCGCCTCCCGCCCGGCATCCTCGGGCCCCTCGCCGGACGGGGGCCCGAGGACGTCGACATGCTCTTCGTCCGCGAGAACACCGAGGGCGAGTACTCGGGCACGGGCGGCCGCGTCCACGCCGGCACCGAGGCAGAGCTGGCCGTCGAGGTGCCCGTCTTCACCCGGCGGGCCATCGAGCGCTGCGCCCGCTACGCATTCGAGCGTGCGCGCGAGCGGAGCGGGCGCCTGGTCAGCGTCACCAAGTCCAACGCCAGCCGCTACTGCTACGTGCTCTGGGACGAGGTCGTGGCCGGCCTGGCCCGGCACTTCCCCGACGTGCGGGTGGAGCGCGTCCACGTCGACGCCATGGCGGCGCGCATGGTGCTCCGCCCCGACACGATCGACGTCGTCGTCGGCTCCAATCTCTTCGCTGACATCCTCACCGACCTGGGCGCCGCCCTCCAGGGCAGCCTCGGCCTGGCCGCGAGCGGCAACCTGAGCCTCGGGGGGCGCGGCCCCTCGATGTTCGAGCCGGTCCACGGCTCGGCCCCCGACATCGCCGGCCGGGGCCGCGCCAACCCGATGGGGGCGGTCTGGTCGGCCAGCCTCCTGCTGAGCCACCTCGGCTACGCCGAGGCGGCGGCCCGGGTCGAGCGGGCCATCGACGCGGTCTGCGAGGACGGCCGCGTCCTGACGGGCGACCTCGGCGGCGCCGCCTCCACCTCCGAGGTGGGAGACGCGCTGACGCGGGCGCTGGGAGCGCTGGAGGAGCCGGCCGGGCGGTGAGGCCCTGGGGCATCGAGTGGGCGGGCCGGCTCGAGGAGGGCTGGATCGACAGCGCCGTCCTGCGCGACAACCCGCTCGGCGATCCCGCCCGCCGGCCGGTCTGGGTCTACCTGCCGCCCGGCTACGACGACCAGCCGGAGCGCCGCTACCCCGCCGTCTACGTGCTCCAGGGGTTCACCGGCCAGGTGGACATGTGGCGCAACCGGGACGCCTTCCAGCCGACGTTCCCGGAGCGGGTCGACGAGCTGTTCGGCGCCGGGGGCGCGCCGCCCTGCGTGGTGGTCTTGGTCGACTGCTGGACGTCGCTGGGCGGCAGCCAGTACCTGGACTCGCCGGCCACCGGCCGCTACCACACGTACCTGTGCGAGGAGGTGGTGGACTGGATCGACGCCCGCCACCGGACGCTCGCCGGCGCCGCCCACCGCGGCGTCATGGGCCACTCGAGCGGCGGCTACGGCGCGATGGTCAGCTCGATGCTGCGGCCCGACGTCTTCGGCGCGCTGGCCAGCCACGCCGGCGACGCGCTGTTCGAGCTCTGCTACCAGCCCGAGTTCGCGCTGGCGGCCAGGGCCCTCCGGGACCGGTACGACGGGTCCTGCGAGCGCTTCCTGGCCCGGTTCCGCGGCCGCCGCGAGGACATCGGGCCCGAGGACCATCCCCTGATCGACGCCTACGCGATGGCCGCCTGCTACTCCGCCGACCCGGACGGCACCGTCCGACTGCCGTTCGACGTCGCCACGGGCCGGCTGCTGCCCGAGGTCTGGGAGCGCTGGCTGGCCCGGGACCCGGTCCGGATGGCCGGGCGCCACGCCGGCGCGCTCCGCTCGCTGAAGGCGATCTACCTGGACGCCGGCCGGCGGGACGAATACTTCCTGGACCTGGGAGCAGAGGCCTTCAGGGGGGAGCTGGAGCGGCTGGGCGTCACCACCGTTCGCTTCGAGCTCTTCGAAGGGGGCCACCGCGGCGCCCAGCACCGCTACGCGGGGGCGCTGAGGTTCCTGGCCGAGCGGCTGGCCCCCGCGAGCTGAGCCGTGTACGAGTCCGCCAACTACCCCGCCGACCCGGCCCGGGCCGAGGCCTTCGTCGCGGGGCAGCGGCACGGGACGCTGATCGCGGTGCCGCCCGGCGGCTTCCCAGGATCAGCCTGCTGCCGTTCGTCAAGCGGCGCGACGAGAAAAGAGCTGCACTGCGTCCAGGCCGACCCCACCTTCGAGGCCCTGCGGCAGAACCCCCGCGTGAGCTTCCTGGTCTCCGACTACCTGACGTGGACGCCGCACGACTAAAGTCGACCCGGTGGACGCCGGCCGGGCCACCCTGCACTTCCGGGCCGTCGTCTTCGAGTGCGAGGCCTCCTGGTCGACCGAGCCGGCCGACGTGGCGGCCGCCCTCTCACGCCTGCTCGCGTCCTACGAGCCGGACCGCGCCTACGACCCGGTCGAGGACGGCGCCCGCTACGGCGCGCGGCTGCGCCGGCTCGCGGCCCTGCGGCTGCGCGTGGTCGGGACGCAGGGCAAGTTCAAGGTCGGGCCGGCGGTGCCGAACGAGCAGAAGCGCGACGTGGCCCGCAGGATCCGGGCCCGCGGCCTGCCGGGCGACGCCAGGGCAGCGGACGTCATCGAGGCGTCTCTCCCGCCGCCGCCCTGACGGCGGAGTCGCCTACCCGCCCGCCGGCGGCACCAGCCTGGCCTGCGGCGACACGCGCACGACCGGGGCGCCCGTGGGCGGCGCCGGCCGCGTGGCGTTCGACGGGAGCGCCTGGCCGCCCGGCTGGACCGGCTGCACCGTCATCCCCGTTCCCGGGGCCGGCGGGCTGACGCCCGGCAGGACGGTGTAGACGATGTCGGCCGTGTGGGCATCCAGCACCATGACGCGGACGACCCGCGCCCGCATGGTGCCGGGGCTGGAGCAGCCCGACGCCGCCCGCGCCGGGGCGGGCTGGAAGCACGCGATCGCGGGGAGCAGGACCATGCCCCCGCGGACGACCACCAGCCACGCCAGGCGATCCCGGAGGACCGGCTGGCGGCCCGTCGCGGTGACCCTGGCCAGCAGGCTCTCAACGACCTGCATCGAGCCGAACCGGCCGGCCGCCGCCACTGCGGCCTCCCGGGAGATCGCGCAGCCCATCGAGCCGGCGTGCAGCCAGCCCGCCCAGGTGGCGGCGTCCGCGGCTCCGCAGTAGGGCGGCAGGGCCGCTGCGCTCAGCGTCAGGCCCGAGGCGGCCAGGGCCGCCTGCGAGACGGACTGGAGGTGGGGCGCCGGCTGGCGGGCCGCCGCGACGCGATCGAGGGCCACCGCGAAGCCGACCGCGACCGCCAGGCTGATCGCCAGCGCGACCACGAACGCGCGCCACGGGTGCGACCTCATGACTCAGCCAACGACGCGCCGGGAACGAGGTAACGGGCACTCGTGCCGCCGCTGGCGGACCACGCCCGCTGCTGCACGCCGACCGGGTTCAGGTTCACGCTGCTGACGATGCCGCCGGACGAGGCGTCGACCAGCACCAGCCGGCTCGAGGCCAGGCGGCCCATCGGACAGGCGGTGGAGCCGCCGACCTGCAGCGGGCACGGCCAGTAGCGGAACTGCGAGCCGGGCAGGCCCTGCAGCACCACGAGCCACATCTCCCGGTTGCGCCCGATCGCCCGGGCGTGCAGCGAGGTCACCCTTGCCAGGAGGGACTCCAGGACCCGGGCCCCGCTGCCCTGGCGGGCGACCGCCTCCGCGGACGTCCGGTCGATCACGCAGCCGGCCCACCCCGGCTTCAGCCAGCCGCGCCGGACGGCCTGGCCGGCCATGTCGCAGTAGGGCGGCTGTGCGGCCGAGGAGAGGGTCAGGCCGAGCCGGGCCAGCGTGCCGGCGGGGACCGTTCGCAGCCGCGGCTGGGAGGTGCCGGCACCGCGCTCCACGAGCTGGTTCGCGCCGGCGCCGGCGCCGATCGCGAGAAGCGCGGTCAGGACGCTGGCTACGACCAGCGGTGCCCAGCGTCGTGTCATGGACCGGTCGCGGCGGGCGAGCATAGGCCTCCCTTTGCGCAGACGGGCGCCGCTGCCCCAACCGGCGCCGCCACCATCCTAGGGCAGTGATGCCGTATACCGACGGGTCTTCGGCGCCCATGCACCCCGGCATCACTGCCCTGGGGTCCCGGCCGGCTCGTCAGCCGCGAGCCCCGGCGCCCACCGGCCGCGCGCGGCGGATGGCCGCCCCGAGGACGCCGGCCATGACCTCGATCAGCGCCTCCCGGTCCCGGGCGCCGTTCTCCGCCCAGTCGAGCGCCGCCGTCTCCACGAAGCTGATCCAGCCGCGCAGCGCCGCGCGCAGCAGGTGCTCGTCGCTCGAGGCGCCGAGGTCGTCCAGCATCCGCGTCCACACCATGCGCCGGATCGCCTCCGTGATCTCGGTGACCTCGGGGTCCGAGCCGATGCCGCCGCGCAGGAGGGCCTGCCACTGCGGCAGGTTGGCGCTGACGTGGTCCAGGTAGGCCACCAGGACGGCCCGCAGCCGGTCCTCCGGACCCAGCCTCTGGTCGGACTGCAGCGTCCGGCGCACCTCGGTGGCTGCCTCCTCGAGGCACGCGACGTAGAAATCGCGCTTGCTCGGGAAGTAGTGATAGAGCAGGCCCTTGGACACCCCGGCCATCTGCGCGATCTCCTCGACCGAGACCTCGTCGTAGGGACGGGAGCCGAAAAGACGCAGGCCCAGCTCGAGCAGGCGGGCGCGCCGCTCCTCCACGCTGAACCGGGCGTAGCTGGTCACGAAAAAAGGCTACAGCAACCTGTTGACTCTCGTTCAACAGGTCGGTATCATGCTGCCCGCTCGGGGTGTTCAGGCACCTGCGAGGCCAAGTGGCGGTGAGGGCGACCCGGTGGAACGGGTCATACGCGACGTGGGGGGGAACGTTTCGGTGGGCCTCCGTGTCGTCTTCCTGCCCGGCCTCGTGCCTGCGCCCCGGCACCATTCCGCCCTGTTGGCTGGCTGCCGGGCGGAATCATTCATCTAGACGGGGGGCACGCCGTGCCGGCGGTCCGGCCGGGGGCGCTCCCGGGTCGCGTAGGCGCGGAACCGCGCGATCAGCTGGTCGCGCAGGGCGTCGGGCTCGACCACGTCGTCGACCACCAGGTCGGCCGCGAGCCGGTAAAGGTCGACGTCGCGCCGGTACTCGTCCTCCAGCTCCCGGCGCCGGGCCGCCCGCTCCTCCTCGGGCAGCTCCGCCAGCTTGTTGTAGAAGACGGCGTTCACCGCCGGCTCCGGTCCCATCACGGCGATCTGCGCCGAGGGCAGGGCCAGCACCGCGTCGCTGTCGTAGGCCGGCCCCGCCATCGCGTACAGGCCGGCCCCGTACGCCTTGCGGACGATGACCGAGATCTTGGGCACCGTCGCCTCGGCGACCGCGGTGATCATCTTGGCGCCGTGCCGGATGATCCCGCGCCGCTCGACCTGCGTCCCGATCATGAAGCCGGGCACGTCGGCCAGGAACAGGAGCGGGACGTTGAAGGCGTCGCACAGCCAGACGAAGCGGGCGGCCTTGTCGGCGCTGTCGACGAAGAGGACACCGCCCTTCTGCATCGGCTGGTTGGCCACGATGCCGACGGGGCGGCCGTCCAGGCGCGCGAAGCCGGTCAGCAGCTCCTTCGCGAACAGCTTCTTGACCTCCAGCCAGGAGCCCTCGTCCACCAGCGCCTCCACGACCTTCCGCATGTCGTAGCCGCGCTGCGGCTCCTCGGGCACCAGCTCCGAGATCGGCCGGGCCCCGGCCCGCGGCGGCCGGCCCTCCACGACGGGCGCGGGCTCCGAGTGGCTGCCGGGCAGGAACCGGAAGTAGGCGAGGCCGGTCTCTATCGCCTCCCGGTCGTCCGCGACCAGGAAGTCGCCGCAGCCGCTCTCCGTGCAGTGCATGCGGGCGCCGCCCAGCTCCTCGAGGCTGACCCGCTCGCCGATCACCACCTCGACCATGCGCGGCGAGCCGAGGTACATCGAGGCGTTGCCCTCGACCATGACGACCACGTCGCAGAACGCCGGGATGTAGGCGCCGCCGGCCGCCGAGGGGCCGAACAGCAGGCAGACCTGGGGCACCCGCCCGGAGAGCTGCACCTGGCCAAAGAAGATGCGGCCGGCGTGCCGGCGGCCCGGGAACATCTCGACCTGGTCCGTGATCCGGGCGCCGGCCGAGTCCACGAGGTAGAAGAGGGGGACGCGCAGACGCGCGGCCGTCTCCTGGATGCGCACGATCTTCTCCACCGTTCGGGCGCCCCACGAGCCGGCCTTCACGGTCGGGTCGTTCGCCATCACCGCGACCTGGCGGCCCTCGATGGTGCCGAGGCCCGTCACGACGCCGTCCGCGGGCAGGTCCGGGGCCAGCGCGTTGGCGAAGAGGCCGTCCTCGACGAGGGAGCCGGCGTCCAGCAGGAGGTCCAGCCGCTCGCGGACCGTCAGCTTGTGCTGCTCGCGGAGCCTGGGCAGGTAGCGGAGGCCGCCCCGCCGCGCCTTCTCGCGCAGCTCGCGGTGGCGCTCCAGCGTCACCGGCCCCTGAACTCCGGCTCGCGCTTCTGGAAGAAGGCGGCAACTCCCTCCCGGGCGTCCTCGCTGAGTGTGACCAGCGTCAGCTGGGCCTGGAGGTACTCGAGCGCCGCCCGGAACTCCATGTCCTGCTGCCGGTAGAAGGAGTCGCGGCCCACCCGGAGCACGGCCGGCGACTTGCGAGACAGGCGGCGGGCGACGTCCGCGGTGAGCCGGTCCAGCTCCTCCAGCGTGGCGGCCACGTGGTTGACCAGGCCCAGCTCGTGGAGGCGGCGCGCCGTCCAGCGGTCGCCCAGGAGCTCCATCTCCAGGAGCACCTTCCGGGGCAGGTTGCGGGCGAGCACGGCCTGGATCATCGCCGGCCACACGCCGACGTTGACCTCCGGCGTGCCGAAGGTGGCGCTCTCCACGGCCAGGAGCAGGTCGCAGGAACAGGCCAGCCCGAAGCCGCCGGCGAGGGCGTGGCCGTTGATGCGGCCGACGATCGGCTTGCCCAGGTCCTGCATGAGGAGGAAGAGCTCGACGAAGCGGTGGCGGTCGTGGTGGCGCTGGAGCTCGGGCACCTCCTCGGAGAAGGAGCCCAGGTCGGCCCCGGCGCAGAAGGCGCGGTCGCCGGCCCCGGTCAGCACGACCACCCGGGCCTCGGGCTCGTCCCGGCACCAGGTGAGGGCGGTTTCGAGGTCCCGCAGCATGCCGGCCGACAGCGGGTTGCGCTGCTCTGGCCGGTCGAGCGTGACGGTGGCCACGTTCCCGCCGAGCACGACCGCGACGTTCTCGAGCCGGGGCAGATCGGGCACGACCCAGGAATCGTACCGCCCCCCTTCAGGTCGCCTCCCCGCACCCCCGCTGCGGGCCGGGGACCCCGCGCTTTCCGTACCTCCGAGACGTCATTCGCGGCAGATGACCTCTCGGAGGTACGGAAAGCCAGGCGGCCCGCGCCCCGATGCGCTGGGGCCGGTGCCGGGCGCCTGGCAGGGGCCGATCGCGAAAATGGCTGGGCACCGTCATGCGCAGGCCCAACATCTACTGGCTGCTCGTCTTCGTGCCGATCTCTGTGGTGCTGGAGGCGCTCGGCCAGCCGGTTCCGGTCTTCGCCACGGCCTGCCTGGCCATCGTGCCGCTGGCCGCGCTCATCGGCCAGGCGACGGACCAGCTCGCCATCCGGGCCGGCGCCCGCGTGGGGGGCCTGCTCAACGCCAGCTTCGGCAACATCACCGAGCTGATCATCTCCATCCTCCTCATCCAGGCCGGCGAGTTCGAGGTGGTCAAGGCGTCGCTGATCGGCTCGATCCTGGGCAACGTGATCCTGGTGCTGGGCGGCTCCTACCTGGCCGGCGGCCTCCGCTTCAAGGAGCAGCGCTTCAGCGCCCGCTCCGCCGCAGTGCACTCGTCGTCGCTGCTGCTGGCCGTGGTTGGCCTGGTCATGCCCGCCGTGTTCGTGGCGCTGGCCAACGACACGGCGGCCCAGCGCGAGGTGGTGAGCGTCACGGTCGCGGCCGTCCTCATCTTCCTGTACGTCGCCTCCCTCGTCTTCACGCTCGTCACGCACACCCACCTGTTCGGCGTCCGCCAGACCGAGGAGAAGGCCACCTGGTCGGCCCGCCGGGCGGTGATCGTGCTGCTCGTGTCTGCGATCGCGGTGGGCATCGAGTCCGAGTTCCTGGTCGGCTCCCTGGAGCCGGCCACGATGGCCCTGGGGCTGAGCAAGGTGTTCGTCGGCCTGTTCGTCGTCGCCATCATCGGCAACGCGGCCGAGCACGCCTCCGCGATCATCTTCGCGCTGCGCAACCAGATGGACGTCTCGATCGAGATCGCCTTCGGCTCCTCGACCCAGATCGCCCTGTTCGTCGCCCCGATGCTCGTCTTCATCAGCCTCGCGATGTCCAGGCCGATGGACTTCATCTTCACGGCCTACGAGGTGATCGCCGTGACCCTGGCGGCGATGATGGTCGCGATCACGTCGCGCGACGGGCGCAGCGACTGGCTGGAGGGCCTCCAGCTGCTCGGCGTCTACGTGATCCTCATCATCTCGCTGTTCTACGTCGGGAAGTGACCGGGCCGGAGTCGTCAGCCGTGAGCGGCCGGCGCCTGCTGCTCACGCTCGGCCTGTGGGCCGCGTTCTCCGGGCTGATCGTCCTGGCGGTGGTCGTCTGGGGCCGACTGCTGGCACACGGCTGGGCCGTCCACCACCGGGCCGACCTGTCGGCGATCCTCGTCGCCGGCGTGTACCTGGCGCTGCTGGCGGCGCTGCTCCTGGCGTTCGGCGGACCGGCCGGCATCCGCGACCGGCTGGGCTTCCGCTACACGTCGCTGGCCGACGTGGCGGCCGCCGTCGGCCTCTGGTTCCTGGCGCTGATCGGCGGCGCGCTGCTCACCCAGGCGCTGACCCCGCTGCTGGGCCAGCCCCGCAGCAACACGGTGGACGTGCTGGGGCAGTCGTTCGACCCGCTGTTCGTGGCGCTGATCGTGCCGTCCATCTGCCTCCTCGCGCCCGCCACGGAGGAGCTGCTGTTCCGCGGCGCGCTGTTCGGCTGGCTTCGGCGCTGGCTGCCGGCCGCGGCCGCGATCCCCGTCACCGCCGGGCTCTTCGCGGGGGCGCACCTGCTGCCCGCCCTCTTTCCCATCCTGTTCGTGTTCGGGCTGGCGGCCACCTGGATGCGCGAGCGGACCGGCTCGACGTTCAACTCGTTCGTCATGCACGCCACGCAGAACACGTTCGCCGTCGTCGCCACCTACCTCCTGCTGTCTCACGGCATGGGAAGATAGCTTGATAGCCCTCCTGTAAGATTTCCGGGGAAACGGTGTCTTCTCCAAGCGAGGGGTCCCTCCGGCGCTACACCAACCGGGTGCTGGCGCCGTGGTCCCCGATCGTCGCCAGCAACCGGGCCCCGTTCGAGCCGGGTCCGCGCGGCAGCATGCGCAGGGGGTCGGGCGGCCTGGTCAGCGCGCTGATGACCGTGGCGGAGGCCACCTCCGCCGCGTGGGTTGCGTGCGCCCGTACGCCGGCCGAGCGCGAGCGCGCCACCATGGGGACGCCGGTGCACGTGATGGGGGCGCAGGGGCCCATCGAGATCCACTACGCCAACCCGCACCCCGACGCCTACCGCCGCTACTACTCCGTCATCGCCAACCCGCTGCTGTGGTTCCTGCACCACTACCTCTGGGGCCTGGCCAGCGAACCGATGATCGACGACACCATCTGGGCGGCCTGGGACCGCGGCTACGTCGTCGTCAACCGGCTGGTCGCCGAGAAGGTGGTCGAGGTCGCGCGCCGGTCGCCCAGGCCGCCCCTCGTGATGACCCAGGACTACCAGCTGTACCTGACGCCGCGCGAGGTGCGGCGCATGCTGCCGGAGGCCACCCTCCAGCAGTTCATCCACGTCCCGTGGCCCACCCCGAACTACTGGAAGGTGCTGCCGCACCCGATCCGCGACGCGATCCTGGAGGGACTGCTCGCCAACGACGTGATCGGCTTCCAGTCGACGCTGGACGTGCGCAACTTCCTCATGAGCTGCGAGGAGCTGCTGCGCCTCCGCGTCGACCACCGGGAGCGGGCGGTGCTCTACGGCGGCCGGGTGGTGTGGGTCCGGCCCTACCCGATCTCGATCGACGTGCCCGCGATGGAGCGCCTGGCGGCCTCGCCGGGCGTGGGGCAGGAGCTCGCTGACCTGCGCCGGCAGCGGTCCGAGAAGCTGATAGTGCGCGTGGACCGCACCGACCCGTCGAAGAACATCGTCCGGGGCTTTCTCGCCTACGAGCTCCTGCTGCGCCGCCATCCCGAGCTGCACCGCTCCGTCCAGTTCTTCGCGTTCCTGCAGCCCTCCCGCCAGGACATCGCCGCCTACCGGGACTACCTGGGCGCGATCACGCGCACCGCGGCGCGCATCAACGGGCGGTTCGGGCAGCGGGCCTGGACGCCCATCCGCCTCGAGCTGGCCGAGAACCTGCGCCGTGCCGTGGCGGCGTACCGCGACTTCGACGTGCTGCTCGTGAACCCCATCTACGACGGCATGAACCTCGTCGCGAAGGAGGCGATGGTCGTCAACGAGCGAGAGGGCGCGCTGGTGCTGTCGGAGAACGCCGGCGCCCACGAGGAGCTCGGCCAGTGGGCCGTCTCGGTCAACCCGTTCGACGTCAGCGCGACCGCGGAGGCGCTGCACGCCGCGCTGACGATGCCCGCGGCGACCCGCCACGCCGACCAGGAGTCGATCCGGCGCTGGGTGCGCGCGAACGACGTCGGCCGCTGGCTGAGCCTGCAGATCCGCGACCTGCGGGACCTGCTGACGCTGCCCTCGATGACGGCCGATTAGACTCCAGCTCCGCTGCGGGACGGGGCACGGGGCCCGGCCGCCGCGCTGTGACCAATCACCGCCCGAGGACGTTGCGAGAGTTGGGAGACATGTGGTCAATTAGGGCAGTGGCGCCATCATGATTCGCGTTGACCAGCTGCGTGGGTGGATCGTGACGCAGGCAGGCCGCGTGCGGCCCTGGCTCATCCTCCTCCTGGAGCGCCTGCGCCCCCTGGCCGCGGCCGTCGAGCTCCGCTTCCGGAGGGCGGTGGAGATCGCCGCGCCCGGGCTGCGCAGGGCGGCGGGAGCTGCCGCCGGGGTTGCGGCGGCCGCCGCCCCCAGGGTGCGCCGGGCCGCGGCGGACGTCGCGTCCACGACGGCGCCCAGGGTGCGGGGGGCGGCGGAGGCC
>JBKPCH010000190.1:0-11631 GCA_046727275.1 Candidatus Dormiibacterota bacterium | reverse complement strand
GACCATGGCCATGAACGGCATGTCCGGCGCGCCGGTCGCCATCTCGAACGCCGCCCCCAGGTGCCCGCGCGCCCGGCCGGCGTCGCCGCGGGCGACCGCGAGCAGCCCCATCCCGACGAGGAGCATCGCCGCCGAGACCTGGTCGGGGAACGGGGCCTCATCGAGGTCGTGACGTGCCGCGTCGTACTGGCGCGCCGCCTCCTCCAGGTCCCCCTCCTGGCGGGCCAGGCTGCCGAGCGTGATCCGGGCCATGACGACCTGCCGCGGCGGCGTTCCGGCGCCCGGCCCGACCATCTCCAGCAGCGCGGCCCTCGCCCGGTCGACATCGCCGCTCAGCCGCTGCGCGTCGGCGATCCACGCCCGCTGCACGATCGCGTCGTCGGCGGGGTCCAGCTCCCAGAGGAGCCGCACCGACTCCTCCAGGACCGCAATGGCACCCTCGAAGTCGCCGAGCATGCTCCGCGCGGACCCGAGGTACGTCAGTGAGGTGGCCAGGCCCCATCGCTCGCCGGCCTGCCGGAAGGCCTCCGCGGCGTGCTCCAGCTCCCGGGCGAGGTCGCCCATGTCCCCGGAGTTGCCGACCAGCAGAGCGCGCAGCAGCCGCAGCATCGCTCGCGTCCAGGGGTCGGGATGGCCGTGGGCGCGGTCCACCGCGGCCAGCCCCCGGGCGGCGTCGTCGGCCACCAGCGCCCCCGCGGGCTCGACCAGCGGGAGGGCGGGTCCCGCCTCGGCCGGGCCCACGTCCTCCAGGCGCGCCCGCAGCTCGTCCAGCATGGTCAGCGCCGAGGCGTGGCCGCCGGACAGCATCGCGTTGAAGAGGTACAGGGCCGCGGCCGCCGTCCAGGCGGCCGGCGCCGGCCGCGCCGGGAGGCCGAGCACCGGCCGGAGCCGGCCGGCCGCCTCGGCGTGGCTGCCCCGGAACGTCAGCACGAGGCCGAGGGTGGCGCCGAGGCGCAGGGCGGTGTCCGCGTCGCCGCTGTCGGTGGCGAAGCCGGCGGCGGCCAGCAGGTCGTCACGGTGGGCGACGAGCCTCCGCATCCAGGGCACCTGGCCCGGCCCCCGCAGGTGCGGCTCGGCCGCCTCGGCCAGCCCCCGGAAGTGGGCGGCGTGCGCTCTCCTGGCCTCCGCCACCTCCCCGCGCTCCGCCAGTCGCTCCAGGCCGTACTCCCGGATCGTCTCCAGCATGCGATACCGCGGCTCGGGCCCAGGGACCACCTGCAGCAGCGACCTGTCGACGAGGGCGGCGAGCACGTCCGGCACGGCGTCGATGCGAGCGCCGGCGGCCGCGGCGGCCTCGGGCGAGATCGCGGCCGGGAACACGGCCAGCCGCTCCAGCAGCCATCGCTCCTCGCCGTCGAGCAGGCTCCAGCTCCACTCCACGGCCGCCCGCAGCGTGCGGTGCCGCGGCACCGCCGTCCGGCTGCCGCCGGTGAGCAGCCGGAACCGGTCGTCGAGCCGCGCCGCAACCTCCTCGACGGGGAGCGTTCGAAGCCGGGCCGCCGCCAGCTCGATCGCCAGCGGGAGCCCGTCCAGCCGCCGGCAGATGGCCGAGACGACCCCGGAGCTGGCCGCGTCGACCGCGAAGCCGGGCCGGACGGCGGCTGCGCGGTCCGCGAAGAGCCGGACCGCGGGCGATTCGAGGGCCTCGGCGGCCGGCGCGGAGGGCCGGGGCACGGCGAGCGGGGGCACCGGCGACAGCGCCTCGCCCAGGATCCCGAGCGGCTCCCGGCTGGTGGCGACGATGCGCAGGCGCCGGCAGCGCCCGAGCAGGTCCTCCGCCAGCCGGGCCGAGGCGTCGAGCAGGTGCTCGCAGCCGTCCAGGACCACCAGCGTCTCGGCCGCGGACAGGGCCTCGACGAGACGGTCCAGCGGCTCGATGAGCGCGTCGGGCGGGCTCGCGTCGCGGAGCCCCAGGGCGACCGCCGCCGCCCCGGTCACGGCATCCGGATCGGTCACCGGCCCCAGCTCGACCAGCCAGGCCCCGCCGGGAAGGTCCGTCGCCAGGTCGGCCGCCACGGTGGTCGCCAGCCGGGTCTTGCCCGCGCCGCCGGGACCGACCAGCGTGACCAGGCGGGCCCCGTCGAGCTGCGCGGCGATCCGCGCCCGCTCCTCGGCCCGGCCGACGAAGCTGGTCAGGGGCGCCCGCAGGTTGCCCCGCGGCCTGGCGCCGCCCGGCCGGGGCCCGATCTCTTCGCCCCGGAGCAGGGCGAGGTGGGCGCGCTGCAGGTCCGGTCCCGGGTCGGCCGCGAGCTCGTCCGCCAGCAGCCGCCGGAAGTCCTCGTAGGCCGCGAGCGCCTCGGCGGGCCTTCCGTCCGCCGCGAGCGCCCGGACCAGGAGGTGGCGGAGCCGCTCCCGCAGGGGATGGGCGGCCGACAGCTCGCGCAGCTCGGCCACGAGGTGGGAGCGTTCGCGCGAGACCTGGAGGTCGGCCTCCACGCGGTCCTCGGTCGCGGCCAGCCGGAGCTCGTCGAGCCGGACGACGGCGGCTGCGGCGAAGGGGGCGTCGGCGACTCCGGCCAGCGCCTCTCCCCTCCAGAGCCCGAGCGCCTCCCGCAGCAGGCGCGCGGCGGCCACGGCCTCCCCGCCGTGCAGGGCGAGCCGCCCCTCGCGCGCGAGGCGCTCGAACCGGACGGCATCCACCGCGTCCGGCGGCACGTCGAGCCGGTAGCCGCCGGGACCCGACTGCAGGAGCTGGCTTCGTGGCAGCGCGCGGCGGAGGCGTGAGACCAGCGTCTGGAGGGCGTTCGCCGGATCGCCGGGCCCGCCGTCGGGCCACAGCGCCGAGGCCAGGGCGTCGACCGTGACCAGCCGGCCCGGGTCGAGGGCCAGCCGGACCAGGAGCGTGCGCAGCCGGGAGCCGCCGATCTCCGCCGTGCGCCCGCCGGCCTGCACGACGAGCGGACCGAGGATGCCCACGCGCATCCCGTCAGCGTGACGGGTCGCCGGGCGCGATGGCGCGTGATCAGCAGGCGGCGTCCCGGACCCGTTCGAGGCCGTCGAGGATCAGGTCGAGCCCGAACAGGTACTCGTTCCCGTAGTCGTAGCCGGGCTGCAGGGCGTGCTCAACGGCGATCTCGGTGAAGTACGGGTACTGGTCGGCCGGGAGGTTGGCTAAGATCGTGTCCGCCACCGCCGCGAGCTCCTCGGTGTTCTGGAACGGCAGGTTGGACTCCTGCAGCGCGAACCCGTAGATGTAGCTGTCGAGGACGGAGAAGGCGTGGGCGGCCAGCTCGATCGAGAAGCCCGCCCTGCGCAGGACTCCGAGCACGGCGTCGTGGTGTCGCAGGGTGGCGGGGCCGGGTCTCGACCGCGACTCCATCAGGCCGGTGGCCCAGGGGTGGCGCCGGAGGGCCTCACGGACCGAGATCGCCCGCCGGCGCATGGCCGACCTCCAGCCAGCGTCCCCCGAGGGCAGCTCGATCTCGCCGAAGACCGCGTCGACGATCCCGTCCAGGATGTCGTCCTTGTTGGCCACGTGGTGGTACAGCGACATGGCCTCCACCCCCAGCTCCTGCGCGAGCCTGCGCATGCTCAGCGACCCGACGCCGTCCCGGTCGGCGAGGGCGACGGCGGCTCGCACCACCCGCTGCCTGGTCAGCGGGGTCCTGGGCTCTGCGCCCTCTTCGGTCCGGGTCGTCATCTCACGTCCTCCGGCAATGAAAGCCTGGTGCTTGACAAACTTACACCGTATGGCTAGACTTACATCGTAAGGTCCACACTCCCCCAGAGGGGCCGTTCGAGGAGATCACCACGATGAATGCAGCGCACGAGACGACACCCGGCCGCCAGACCGCCGCGCCGGTCGACGAGGGGCTCCGGGCCACCATTACGCGGGACGCCACGATGAAGGCCATCGTCCAGGACGCCTACGGCTCCGCCGACGTCCTCCGGCTCGGGGACGTCGGCCGGCCGGAGATCGGGGACGGTGAGGTGCTCGTTCGCGTGGCCGCGGCGGGCGTGGACCGGGGCGCCTGGCACCTGATGACCGGCCAGCCATACCTGATGCGGATCGCCGGCGTCGGGCTGCGCGCTCCCAGGACCCGCGTACGGGGCAGGGAGGTGGCCGGCCGGGTCGAGGCGGTCGGCAAAGACGTGACCCGGTTCCGGCCGGGCGACGACGTGATGGGAATCTGCGAGGGCTCGTTCGCCGAGTACGCGTCCGCTCGAGAGGACCGGTTGGCGCCCAGGCCGGCCAACCTCACCTTCGAGCAGGCGGCGGCCGTCCCGGTCTCTGCAACCACCGCCCTCCAGGCGCTCCGCGACCAGGGACGGGTCCAGCCCGGACAGCGGGTGCTGGTCCTCGGCGCCTCGGGAGGGGTGGGAACGTTCGCCGTGCAGCTCGCCAGAGCGTTCGGCGCCGAGGTCACCGGCGTGTGCAGCACCGCCAAGGTGGACCTGGTCCGCTCGATCGGCGCCGACCACGTCATCGACTACACCCGCGAGGACCCCACCGACGGCAGGCAGCGCCACGACCTGGTCCTG
The DNA here is from genome assembly GCA_046727275.1 of Candidatus Dormiibacterota bacterium. Lineage (GTDB taxonomy): Bacteria > Chloroflexota > Dormibacteria > Dormibacterales > Dormibacteraceae > CF-161. The sequence continues at coordinate 7,149 of JBKPCH010000190.1, read as the reverse complement.
GACATCGGGGGGAACCGCTCCGTTTCGCAGCTCCGGCGTGCCCTCACGCCGCGGGGGACCCTGGTCATGGTCGGCGGCGAGGGCGGCGGCCGGTGGACCGGCATGGACCGCCAGATCCGGGCGCTCGCGATCTCGCCGTTCGTGGGGCACCGCCTGCGGGTGTTCATCACCAGGGAGAACCACGAGGATCTGGAGCTCCTGAAGCAGCTCATCGAGGCCGGCAGGGTCGTACCGGTCGTCGACAGGACGTTCCCGCTGAGCGCGGCGCCGGAGGCCATCCGGTACCTCGAAGCCGGCCGCGTCCGCGGCAAGGTCGTGGTCACCATGCCGCACGGGGCTGACTAGATGGTCTGTCCTGGCGGTGGATGCAGTCCGGCCAGGGTGACCGCGACGAGCCGGCGGACCGCGGCCCTGGACGGCAGGCCGCCGGCCCCCGCGAGGGCGTGCAGGCAGTAGCTCGCGAGCTCGTCGGGGGCGAGGTCATTCCGCACGTCGCCCGTCTCGCCGGCAGCCCTCAGCAGGTCTCGCATGAAGGTGTTGAGGTGCCGGTGCGCCTCGGCGAGGTGCTCGTCGCGGTGGACGAGCGCCGCGAGCTCGGTGCCGTGCGGACGCTCGTGCACCATGAGGGCGTAGGCCTCGAGCACGGCCGCGACCCGCTCACCGGCTGCGCCCGCCCGGTCGCAGACCTCCGCAAGGCGTTCGAGATGGCCGGTGACCAGGCGGTCGTGCCAGGCGACCAGGATCGCCTCGACGTCCGGGAAGTACTTGTAGAGCGTCGCCCGCCCGATCCCGGTCTCCTCCGCGATCTGCGACATCGTCACCGCGTGCAGGCCGTGCCGGGCCACCAGCGCCGTCGCCGTCCCCAGGATCGCGTCGCGAACCTCGCGGCGGTGCGCCTCGATGGTCTCGTTCCACAGCTTCGGCACGAGGCGAGTATACGTTCCGCCGGTACCGGGACGGTTTGAATTGACAGCGACAAAGTGTCTCGATAAACTATGCGGCATGAAGGAGCACCTCGAGTCGAAGCTGTTCCGGCCGTCCGCCCGTCCCGCCGGCCATGGGATCACGATCGGCACCCCGCGTCTCTACGACCTGTCGGCGGCGCTGCTCCCCGGCGGCCGGCGCCGGTCGTACCGCCGCCTGCTGGCGGCCGCGGACGTGCGTCCCGCGAGCCGCGTCCTCGACGTCGGCTGCGGGCCCGGCTACTTCGCTCGGATGCTGGCCGGGGCCGTCGGTCCGCAGGGAGCCGTCGTCGGCATCGACGCGGCTCCCGAGATGACCGCCTACGCCAGCCGGAAGGCGCGCGGCCTCGCGAACTGCCGGTTCCAGCCGGGGACCGCCGAATCGCTCGCCTTCCCCGACGCGGCGTTCGACGTGGTCGTGTCCAGCCTGGTGATGCACCACCTGCCCGAGCAGGGGCGGCTCCGGGCCGTTCGCGAGATGCGGCGCGTGCTCCGCCCCGGCGGCACGCTGCTCCTGGCCGACTTCCAGGTCCCGGAGCGCGGCCTCTGGCGCGTGGTCGCCTCGCTCACCGGCCACGCGGGGGGCATGCAGCGCGAGGTCCCGCGGCTCGAGCCCCTGGTCTCGGAGGCGGGCTTCACCGGGCTGCGCTCCGGCGACGCGCCGCCGTGGCTCCACTACGTCAGGGCGACGAACCCGTCCTCCTGACCGGGGTGGAGGTCAACGTGTGGCGGGCTCCGCCTGTGGGGCCGTGCCTGCGCGAGCAAGGGGGACGACCAGGACCAGCAGTCCCAGGAGCGCGCAGGCAGACACGACGAGGGCGGGGATCGCCGCGCTGACGACATCGGAGTAGGTGAGCAGGTCGAGTACGACGTTGGTGGCGGTCGCTGCCGCCCAGCCTCCCAGGAACGCCGCGGCGACGTGGCGCGGCACGATGACCGCCGCGGCTGCCGGCACGAGGAGCGTCGTGGCGCCGGCCCAGATGCCGACGACCAGGAACCGCCGGCCCAGGTCGCTGTCGAGGCTCTGCGCCACGAACGCGAAGAACGCCACTGAGCCGGCGACGCCGAGGAGCGCGACCAGCCACCGAAGCGGGCCGTCCAGAGGCCAGAGAACGATGCGGACGTGCGCCCCCTGGACCAGGGCGAGACCGGCGAGGAAGCCCGCCAGCAGCAGGACCGTATCGGCCAGCAGCTGCAGCCAGAGACCGGGTCCGACGTCCCCCACGGGACTCTGGGCGTTGACGAGGTCCGTCAGCAGCCCCCAGATCGAGCCCACCGCAACGCCCGTCAGGATGGCGGGTCCGACGACGGGCCTGGTACGAGGTACCAGCACCGCAGCCCCGGCGCCGGCAACCAGGGCGGCATGGATGAGAACGGACCACTGAGTCGGGCGATAGTCGATCAGAACGATCGACCCCATGTAGCTGGGGAACATCCCGAGGACCAGCAGGCCGGCCGCCGCGATCGCCAGGGCACCGGCTACCGCGAGGCGCAGGCCCTCGGCCTGACGCGCCCGGTCGCCGGTGACCGCGGCCGCGGCAGGGGACGTGGTCGCCGGCGCCGCCGGGACGGCCGTCAGATCGGCGGGCTCCGGGACTGCGGGGCCCCGCGGCAGAACGGCCTCCTCCGCCGGAGCCGAGCCCGTTCCTCCGGGCGTCTCGGGAACCGGTTCGGGAGCTGCCGCCAGGGGGACCGCCTCCGCGCCCGGGAGCTCCGGCCCCGGGTGCTCACCCTCCCGCGACGGCTGCTGCTGCCCGTCGCCGCGGATCGCCGCCGTGGCGGCGGCGGACACCGCGCGGCTGTCGTCCCCGGTCAGACGCTCGAGGGCCAGGCGTGCGGCGAGGGCCAGGCCGGCGTGCCTGCTCCCCAGCAGCCGCTCGAGGTCATGGACGGCCGCCGCGCGGACGCTCGACAGCGGGTGCTCGACCGCGTCGTGCAGCTCCGGCGGGAGCGGCGCCGGGCTGGTGACCGCGCGACCCCGGCGAGCGATGTAGAGCTCTCCCTGGACGCCGAACGTCCACTTGCCGGGCGTCTGGTTCGGGGTGCTCTCCCGGACCCTGTCGAAGACGTAGTCGTAGAGCTCGTCGACCCGACGTACCCGTCCTGGTCGCGGTCGGCCTCGCCCGTCTGCAGCCCCGTGACCAGGGCGCTGGTGAAGACCGACGGCTTGACCTGGTGGCTGTCGGCCAGCTCGCTGCCTTCGAACGCATATTCCATCGCGCTGGAGGCGGTGATCACCGCCCGGCCGCGACCACCGAAGCGCTCCTCGATGCCGACGCCCCTGTCCGCCCTGGCGGCCAGGCCCCGCTCGAACGCGCCCGCGTAGCAGCAGTCCAGGAGCAGCACGACCCGGCGCGACCGGCTCCGGCTCATGCACCGGTTGACGAACCCCGCCCCCACCGCCGTGGCCCCCAGGAGGCGGAGCTTCGTGTTGGTGGTGGCGAAGTAGAGCTCGCCGCCCTCGTCCTTGACACCGTGGCACGAGAAGTGAAGCAGCAGCAGGTCGTCGGGCCTGCGGTCGGCGAAGAACTCCTCCACCGCCTCACTGATGGCGTGTCCAGGCTCGTTGAGCAGCGTGCGAACGGCGAAATCGCCGATCTGCGGGTCGCTGAGCACGCCGGCCAGCGCCTCCGCATCCTGCGCCGGCGCCCGCAGCCGCCGCAGTCCGGGGTCCTCGTACTCGTAGCTGGCGACGATCAGGGCGCTGCGCGCGGCGTCCACGGCATCCTTCATGGGTTCCGTCCGGTGCTTGCCAGATCATAGACCGGCGCCGGCTCCTCGTCGCCCATGCGCGGTCGGCCGGTCGCAGCTGGTCTTCTGCTCGGCACCGCCTGCGGCGCCATCGTCGGCGCCGCGGGCGCCGTGCTCAGCCGACGCACCGCCCAGGCGTAGACCGGGGCCGCATACTCGTCAGATACCTTTGGGCTCGGAGTGGTCGACCAGGACGCGGGTCGCCTGCCCGGACACGACGTCCACCTCGGCGAGGGCGACCTTGTGCTGCGCCCGATGCGTGTGGAGGCCGAGACCACCCCGCTGTTCACGCTCGAGGACCTCGGCGACGTGTACCGCGGCGTGGCCCGGGGCCGCCCACGTCTTCGTCATCGAGCTGGCCGGCCGCGACATCGGTACCTGCTGGCTGCAGGACGTGAATGTCGAACGCATCCGCGGCGCTTCCCCGGCCGGGCGCTAAAGCGCATCGGCCTGTCGATCGGCGTCAAGGACCTGTGGGGCCGGGCGTCGGCACGCGCGTCATCCGGCTGCTGACGCGGTCCGGGCTGGACCGGCCGGGCGCGGACGCGATCTTCGCGGTCGGGATCCACGACTCAACGCCCGGAGCCTGGGCGCCCTTCCGGAACGTGGGCTTCCGGCCGTTCGAGGCCGTGCCGCCGCCCGCCGCCGGCTCCGCTTCGGCGGCCGCCCGAGGCGCCGCGGCCGGCCCCGGATCGAAGACGTAGGCGCCGTTCGACCAGGGATGGGCCGTAGCGCAGTCCGTGGCCCGGTGGACGCAAACTGGTTGGCATACGAAGCCGGTGTTGCCGACCATGTATTCTCAACCGGAGGAGGCAGGCCGTGGAGTTCTACAATCTCAAGACGAAGCAGCGCGTCGAAGTGCCAGACGACCAGATCCGCAAGCGGCGGAGTCGTCGGACTACATCGGGTGGGGCCACCCAGGAGCGGTACGCCGCGGTGGCAACGGTCGAGGTAGGCGGCGTTCCGGTGACCCTCTACAAGTTCGTCAACCGCGCCACTTTCGACAGCCTGCGGGTTCCCGAGATCGACTGACTGGCCAGCCCGAGCGCCGCGCGGGCGCGGGAGCCCACGAAGTCACCCCGCAACCGCTCTCGCCGCAAGGGCTGCAGGTCGCGCACCGCTGGCAGCGGTCCTTCCCAGTGGCAATCCTGATGCCCCAATGCCCCCCGGTCTCACGTTGCCGACGGCGTTACGGGCAACGAGCAGCTCCGGTCGCCGGCGCGGCCCTCGCTGGGTGTCATTGGGAAACGATGTGCTTGACGTCCGTCATGTCGCGCCCGGCGGCAGTGGACGCCTCCTCGGGGGGTGGTGCCCTGCTGGCGCGCGATCATGTACGCGGCGTACCAATCCCACCAGTCGTGCTTCGGAGCGCGCTTCTCATAAGGGTCGTGGTGCTCGGCCGTCTCACGCAGCAGGTCCGCCAGCGCCGCAACGTCCATGGGTTCGTCCTCCTCTGTCCGGCTCAACGGCCCGGAAGCCGTGTCTTGATCTCCCGGAGCAGCCAGCGGTTGCCGTCGGGATCGTTGAACGAGGCGCACGAGAAGTAGGAGCGGCCTTCCGGATCCGGGCCGGGTACGGCCCGCCGGCGAGGTAAACACCTCGCTCACGCCGGCGCCGCGGGCGATGAGCTGGGCGCGGGCCGCCTCCAGGTCGTAGACGACGTCGACGTCGGACACGGGCAGAGTCACGTGCCCGGTGCCGGCGGCTCCACCTCCCCGCCTGACCTCCGTCACGCCCGGGGCCCCTGTCCCGTCCCAGGGGATAGACGGATGGAGACTTTGCAGAACGGAGGTACGTCATGCGAGTCCTGGTCGTAGGAGCCAGCGGCGCGATCGGCAGCCGGCTCGTCCCCCAGCTCCGGGAAGGCGGACACGAGGTGATCGCCAGCTCCCGCTCGTCCGGCAAGGCGGAGCGCCTGCGGGCGCTCGGCGCCGAACCAATCGTGCTCGACGCGCTGGACGCCAGAGCCGTCCGCGAGGCGGTTGCCGCCGTCCGCCCCGACGCGATCGTCTACCAGGCCACGGCCCTGTCCGACCTGAGCGACTTCAAGCACTTCGACCGCAGCTTCGCCCAGACCAACCGGCTGCGGACCGAAGGGACGGACATCATCCTCGCGACCGCCAGGAAAGCGGGAGTGCGGCGCCTCGTGTTCCAGAGCTACGCCAATCACCGCTACGCGCGCGTGGGCGGGCCGGTCAAGACCGAGGACGATCCGCTCGACCCGGCCCCGGCGGCCGCAATGCGCCAGACGGTCGCGGCGATGAACCATCTGGACCGGGCGGTCACCGAGGCCGGCGGGATCGCGCTGCGCTACGGCAACTTCTACGGCGATCCCGACGACGGTCTGATCGCCGCCGTGCGCGCGCGCAAGTTCCCGATCGTCGGGGACGGCGCGGGTGTCTGGTCGCACATCCACCTCGAAGACGCCGCGGCCGCCACCGTCCTCGCACTCGAGCACGACGGCCCGGCCGTCTACAGCATCGTCGACGACGAGCCCGCCCCCACCGGCGTGTGGCTGCCGGAGCTCGCGAAGATCGTCGGAGCCAGACCACCCCAGCGCTTCCCGCGCCTCATAGCACGGCTCTTCGCCGGCGAAGCGGCCGTTGTGATGGCCACCGAGTCGCGAGGCGCCTCCAACGCCAGGGCCAAACGAGAGCTGGGCTGGACCCTCCGCTACCCGAGCTGGCGCCAGGGCTTCGCGGCGGCCTACGGCCAGCCGGAGACCCTCCGGGCCGCCTGACGCCGGAGGAGCGGCCGCCGGCGGTCTTGGGTTTCGTGGTGGCCCGGCGGGTGAGTGAGCGGGTGCTGAGATTGACCAGAGCCAGCAGCGATGGTCGCCGCTCATGCGGCGACGGCGGTGGGCCGAGGGGAGCGGCGGCAGGGCCGCCGGCTCACGCGTGCCGCCATCTCGCAGTCGTTGGCGGCCACGGCCGTCGCCTCGATCGCGTCCGGTGCCGGCTCACCCCTTGCCTTGGCCCCGGCCTCCCTCGCAGGCGCGTTCGGACGCGTCTGCAGTCTTCTCATCTCCCACCATCAGGGCCCGTACAGCGGGCGCATCGCGCCGGCGTGCGCGTTGCAGGATCCGGGCCCGCGGGTGTCCTGCGCGTAGGTCCCGTCGTTGCATTCGGCGACGTAGCTGGCGCTCTTCTCGTCCCAAAAGTGGCTGACGCAGTTGAAGACGGAGCAGAAGGACTGCGGCGGCGAGTTGACGAGGTGGCCCCCGCAGAAGTTGTAGCCCCACGGGTTCTCCGGCGCGCCGCAGGTGTCGGCCGGAGATGTGGGCGTCGATCCAGGACTGGGCGGCAGGCCAACCGGGCTGGCCGGGACTGACGTCGGTCGGGGGGTCGGGGCGCCCCCCGGGGCCGGCGTTGGGGCGCTCCCGGGCGCGGACATCAGCCCTGGGGTCGGCGAGGAGACCGGTGTCGCGCTCGGTCCC
>JBKPCH010000189.1:0-10829 GCA_046727275.1 Candidatus Dormiibacterota bacterium | reverse complement strand
AACCAGCCGCGTCGACTCCCCGCGCCTGCACTTCCAGAGGCCCGTCCCGCTGTCGGAGCGGATCGCGCTCGACCGCGAGCGGTGCGTCCTCTGCTACCGGTGCACCCGCTACTACGACGAGGTGGCCTGGGAGCAGGAGCTGACCTCGGAGCAGCGCGGCGTCCACACGGTGATCGCGAGCCAGTTCGACCAGCCGCTGCGCTCCGTCTTCAGCGGCAACATCATCGACCTCTGCCCGGTGGGCGCGCTGACCAGCCGGATCTGGCGCTTCGAGTCCCGGCCCTGGGACATGGCGCACACGGAGTCGATCTGCTCGAAGTGCGCGGTCGGCTGCAGCGTCACCCTCTGGGAGCGGCGCAACCAGCTGGTCCGCGTCACCTCCCACGAGAACCCCGACATCGACGACGGCTGGATCTGCGACCGCGGCCGCTTCGACTACACCCACGTCAACGACCCGGGCCGCCTGCGGGTGCCGCAGGTGGGCGGCCGGCACGCGACCTGGGACGAGGCGCTGGCCGCGCTGGTCGAGGGCACCCGGGGCCGGGGCCGCCGGCTCGGCATCTCGCTGCCGCAGGACGTCACCAACGAGGAGCTGTTCCTCCTCACCCGCCTGCTGGCGGGCCCCTGGAGGGGAGCCCGGGTGGCCCTGCAGGGCCGCACGCTGCTGCCCGCGCCGGCGGTGGAGACGCTGCCGATCCGGGACCTCGACGGCTGTCGGGCGATCGTCGTGGTCGCGTCCGACACCGCCGACGACGTGCCCATCGTCAACCTCCGCGTCAAGAAGGCGGTGAAGAAGGGCGGGGCCAGGCTGGTGATCGTGCATCCCGGCGAGGTCGACCTGGACCGCTGGCAGGGCGCCTTCCACGTCCGCAACGAGCCGGGCCAGGCCGCCGGCGCGGTGCGCCGCCTGGCCGGGCACGAGCTGCTGGCGGAGGGGCCGGTAGCCATCCTGTGGGGCGACGGCCGCGGCTCCGAGGACGTCGAGTCCCTCGGGACGGCGGTGGCCGAGCTGGCGGCGGCGGTCGGCGGGCGCGTCATGCCGCTCTTCCGCGCCACCAACGAGCGCGGGGCGCTGGCCGCCGGCCTCGCCGCCGCGCCCGACGACCTGGAGGGCTGCGAGTCGGTCCTCTGCTGGGGCCCGCCGGCGGCCGGCCGCGTCCCGGCCAGCGCCACCTTCGTCGCCGTGTGGGACACGCAGCTGCGGCCCGACCACGGCCGGGCGGACGTGGTCCTGCCCGACGTCAGCTTCGCCGAGACCCAGGGCAGCTACGCCAACCTGGAGGGCCGGGTCCAGTTCCTGCGCCCCGCCCTGCACGTCGAGCCGCCGCTGCGCGAGGGCTGGGACGTCCTGGGCGAGCTGGGCGAGCGCATGGACGTCCGCGACACGCGGTTCGCGGGCATCTTCCAGGTCCAGCGAGCGGCCGCGGCGGCCATCCCGGCGTTCGAGCCGCTGGCCGACCCGCCGGCCCCCGAGCCGGCACCCACGCCGGTGTTGTACGGTCCCGCACGTCCATGATCCGCCTGACGCCGCCCGATCCCGGCGGGCTCTACACGAACTCCATCGGCCACTGGGTCATCGTGGTCGTCGCCATGCTGGTCGTCGTCCTAGTCATCCTGACGGGCGCGGCCTACACGGTCTGGTTCGAGCGGGTCGGCCTCGGCCGCTTCCAGCGCCGGCCCGGGCCGAACCGGGTGGGGCCGGCCGGCCTCCTGCAGCTGGCCGCCGACGGCGTCAAGCTGGCGACCAAGGAGAGCATCTCGCCGCGCGACGTGGACCCGGTCCTCTACGTGCTGGCGCCGGCCATCATGGTCGCCGCCGCGTTCCTGGCCTGGGGGGTGATCCCGTTCGGCCTCGGGAGCGGCTTCACGTACTGGATCGCGAACATCAACATCGGCATCCTGCTGGTGTTCGCGGTCAGCGCCATGAACGCCTACGCGATCCTGCTGGGCGGCTGGTCGTCCAACAACAAGTACTCGCTGCTGGGCGGCCTGCGCGCGGCGGCCCAGCTCATCAGCTACGAGATGGCGCTGGGCCTCTCCCTGGTCCCGATCTTCATGATCGCGGGCTCGCTGCGCCTGGGCGACATCGCCAACTACTCGGTGCACTGGGGCTTCTACAACGGCCCCATCCCGCTGGTCATCCTGGCCCCGGTCAGCTTCGTGATCTACCTGGTCGCGGCGGTGGCGGAGACGAACCGGACGCCCTTCGACCTGCCCGAGGCCGAGCAGGAGCTGGTCGGCGGCTACCTGACCGAGTACACGGGCCTCAAGTTCACGTGCTTCTACCTGGGCGAGTACGTCAACATGATCACGGTCTCGGCGCTGGCCTCGCTGCTCTTCTTCGCGGGCGCCAATCCCGCCCTGGGGCCCTTCGCCTGGGTGTCGTTCTTCGTGAAGGTCGTGTTCTTCCTGTTCCTGTACATCTGGCTCCGCACGACGTTCCCGCGGCTGCGCTACGACCAGCTGATGCGCCTGGGCTGGAAGGTCCTCCTGCCCCTGTCCCTGGCAAACGTGGTCGTGACGGCGATCGTGCTGGTGGCGGTTCAGTAGGTCTGGGTCGAAAGAGGTATGGCAGAAGAGAGGGAAGGCCAGCGCCGGCGGCAGAACGTCGTCCAGGACGTCGCCGCCCTGGCCGTGGGCATGAAGACGACGCTGTCGGAGGCCGTGAAGCCGGTCGTCACGACACAGTACCCGGAGGACAAGTCGCCCCGCTCGGAGCGGTACCGCGGCCGGCACTACCTGCGCCGCTACGAGAACGGGCTGGAGCGCTGCATCGGCTGCGAGCTCTGCGCGGCCGCCTGCCCGGTGGGCTGCATCCTGGTGATCGCGGCCGAGAACACCGAGGAGCACCGGGTCAGCCCTGGCGAGCGGTACGCCAAGGTCTACGAGATCAACATGCTGCGCTGCATCTTCTGCGGCTACTGCGAGGACGCGTGCCCGGTGCAGGCGATCGTCCTGGGCCCCGAGTACGAGCTCTCCGACATCAGCCGCGAGCGGTTCATCTACACAAAGGACATGCTGCTGGAGCCCGACCCCCAGCAGGAGCCGATCCGCGTCGGCTCGACGAGGTCCTGACGTGCTGGTGCCGCAGATCGTCTTCTGGGTGATGGCCGTCATCGCGGTGCTGGGCGGTCTGGGCGTGATCGCCTCGCGGCAGCCGATCCGCAGCGTCCTGAGCCTGGTCGCCGTGATGCTCGCGCTCTCGGTGATCTTCCTGCTGCTGTCGGCGCAGTTCGTGTTCGCGGTCCAGGTGATCGTGTACGCGGGCGCCGTCATGGTCCTCTTCCTGTTCGTCGTGGCGCTGCTGGGCCCGATGCGGGAGCGCCCGACGACCCGTCTGCGCTTCCAGTGGGGCCTCTCGATCGTGGTCGCGCTCGTCTTCGGCGCCTTCGTCTACGCGCTGCTGGGAAGCGTCGGCTTCCGGGCGCCGGCGACGGCGGACCTCTCGACGTTCGGGACCGTCGAGCAGATCGGCATCGGCCTGTTCACCCGCTACCTCTACCCGTTCGAGCTGACGTCGATCCTGCTGCTGGTGGCCGCGGTGGGCGCGATCTACCTGAGCCGCGGCGGCCGGACGGCCACCGAGATCCACCGGGAGGAGGCGGGCCTGCCGCCCACTCCCGCCGCCCCGCAAGGAGAGGATCGTGCCTGACTACGGTCAGATCCCGGTCGGCGCCGGGACCCTGGACGCGCGGGTCATCCTGGGCCTGGCCGCCGTGCTGTTCACCCTGGGCGCCATCGGCGTGCTCATCCGCCGGAACCCGCTGGTCATCCTGGTCTGCATCGAGCTGATGCTGAACGCGGCCAACCTCACGCTGGTCGTGTTCGCGGCCCAGCTTCGCAACCTGGAGGGCCAGCTGTTCGCGCTGATGGTCATGACGGTGGCGGCCGCCGAGGCCGTGGTCGGCCTGGCGATCCTGGTCGACATCTTCCGGGTCCGCGACGCGGAGGACATCGACGAGCTCTCCGAGCTGAAGGGCTGATGCGCTCGCTCCGCTTCGCTGTGGCGGGGGAGGTGACCTCCCCCACCGGCCCCATCGCGCGAGGGGACGTGCGCTGGCGCGCCGTCCCGCTGGGTGGACAGGCCTCGTCTGGTGCGCGTCTGCATCACGGACTCACTCACTCGCGCAAAGCGCATTGGTACCTGCCGCGTCTGTGTCTTTCCCCCTCCCCCGTTGCGGGGGAGGGGATGCAAGGGGGGAGCAAGCTCCCTCCTTCCGAAACCCCCCTCCTTGTCCGGAACATCGGGGGCGCCTTCGGCGCATCCCTTCGGGCCGGGGCGCGACGCCTGGAGGGCGGGGCAGACGGACCCACTCGCTCGGGCGAAGCCCATTCCTACGCGCCGCATCTCCTCCGCCCTTCTGTTCTTGCGGGGGAGGGTCGGGGTGGGGGGTTGGCTCGTGCCCGCAACCACGTACCGGAGGTCGCATAGCCAATGGCGCTGCAGGCCGTCGCGCTCACCGTCCTCCTCCTGCCCGCAGCCGGAGCCCTCGTGCTGGCGCTCAGCGCCCTGCGCATCCCGCGCTGGGTGGCCTGGGCCGTGGGGCCCGGGGTCGTCTGGGCCGCCTTCCTCCTCGTCGCCGGGGTGCTCCTGCCCGACACGCTGAGCAACCCGCAGCCGCACGACTTCACGTACTGGACCTGGATCAAGAGCGGGACCTTCGCGGTCCCCGCCAGCCTGTACGTCGACCGCCTCGCGGTCTTCATGTGCCTGGTGGTGACGGGCGTCGGCGGCCTGATCGTCACGTACGCCGTCGGGTACATGGAGCACGAGACGGACGCCAGCTACGCCCGCTTCTTCTGCTACATGGACCTGTTCATCTTCTCGATGCTGCTGCTGGTCCTGGCGGGCAACATGGTCTTCCTGATCATGGGCTGGGCCCTGGTCGGCCTCAGCTCCTACCTCCTGATCGGCTTCTGGTACTGGCGGTACAGCGCCGTCGTGGCCGCCCGGAAGGCGTTCGTCATGAACGTGATCGGGGACGTCGGCCTGATCCTGGCCACCTTCGCCATCTTCGTCCAGTTCCGCCAGGTCACCTACACCGGCCTCTTCGCGGCGCTGCCGCACGCGGACAACGGCTGGCTGGAGGTGATCGGCTTCCTGCTGCTGGTCGGGGCGATCGCCAAGTCCGCCCAGATCCCGCTCCACACCTGGCTGCCCGACGCCATGGAGGGCCCCACGCCGGTCTCCGCGCTGATCCACGCCGCGACCATGGTGACGGCGGGCGTCTACCTGATCGGCCGCATGCACCCGATCTACGACGTGGCGACGTACGCGCAGAGCACCGCCGCGATCATCGGCGCACTGACGGCGTTCGTGGCGGCCACCATCGCCATCGTCCAGGTCGACATCAAGCGGGTGCTCGCCTACTCCACGATGAGCCAGATCGGCTACATGTTCCTGGGCGTGGGGATCGGCGCCTACTCCGCCGGCTTCTACCACCTGCTCAGCCACGCCTTCTTCAAGGCCCTGCTGTTCCTGGCGGCCGGCAACGTGATCCACGCCATGCGCGACGAGCAGGACATGCGCAAGTTCGGGGGGCTGTGGCGGCAGATGCGCTGGACGTCGGTCTGCTTCCTGATCGGGTCGCTGTCCCTGGTCGGCATCATCCCCTTCATCGGGTTCTGGTCGAAGGAGGTGATCCTGGGCGACGCCTTCAGCAAGCCCGGCTTCTGGGGCCTGGCCCAGTGGCTCTGGCTGTCGGGCTTCGTCACCGCGCTCCTGACCGGCTTCTACACCGGCCGGATGTGGTGGCTGTCCTTCGCGGGCAAGCCGTCGCCGGAGCGGCCGGTGGAGCACCCGCACGAGGCCCCGCCGGTCATGCTGGTGCCGGTCGTCATCCTGGCCGTGCTGACCACGCTGGGCGGTCTGGTCCAGGTCAACGCGGGCTTCCACCAGGGCTGGAAGCTGGTGGAGGACTTCCTGGCCCCACCGCTCGGCCACCTGCCCTGGGAGGCTCGCGACCTCGAGTACTTCCCCACGGCCGCGACGCTGCTGCTGGGCGGCCTGACGTTCCTGCTCGCCTACAACTTCTACGTCCGCCACGTCTGGCGGCCCTGGTCGGAGCAGGTCCCGCGCCTGCAGCGCTTCCTGCAGCGCAAGTGGTACTTCGACGACGCCTATGACGCGGTCTTCGTGCGGCCGATGGACGAGGTGGCAACGGACGGCGACCGCTACCTGGAGGAGCCGGTGCTGGACGGCGCCCCGGTCGCCGTGGGCCTGGTGGCGGAGAGCAGCGCGGGCGGCCTGTCCCTCGTCCAGAACGGCTACTTCCGCACCTACGCCCTGGTCTTCATGGGCGGCGCGGTGATCGGGGGGATCCTGCTCCTCGTGGTGAGGGCCTCCTCCTGATGCTGACAGCGATCTGGCTCGTCCCCGTCATCGGCGGCCTCTTCGTGGGCGTCCTGCCCCGCCGGCTGGCCCGGCCGGCCGGCCTGGTGGCGGCCGTCGCCACGCTGGGCATCACGCTGGCGGTGGCGGCGCTGTTCCAGCCGGGCCACCAGGGCTACCAGTTCGAGGAGTACGTGCCCTGGATCAAGGACTACTCGATCGCGTACCACCTCGGCGTGGACGGCATCAGCCTGTGGCTCATCGTGCTCAACGCCTTCCTCACGGTGATCGCGATCCTGGCCGCCTCCGACCGGATGCGGCGGCGGAGCGGCTTCATCGCCCTGCTCCTGCTGCTCGAGGGCGGCATGGCGGGCGTGTTCCTCGCCGCCGACCTCCTCCTCTTCTACGTCTTCTGGGAGGCGCAGCTCATCCCGGCCTACTTCCTGATCTGGCAGTGGGGGGAGGGCGAGCGGGCCAACCAGGCGGCGGTCAAGTTCGTCCTCTACACGCTCGCCGGCTCCCTGCTGGCGCTGGTCGGCGTGATCGGGGAGTACGTCTACGCGGGCGGCGTCGCCCACACGTTCGACCTGGCCACGCTGGCCAAGCAGCCGCCCTCGGACGCGATCCAGTTCGGCCTGTTCTTCCTGTTCGCGCTGGCCTTCGCGATCAAGATCCCGCTCTTCCCGTTCCATGGCTGGCTGCCCGACGCATACGGTGCGGCGCCGGTGCCCCTACTGGTCACCTTCGCCGGCGTGATGGGCAAGACCGGCGCCTACGCGATGCTGCGCATCCTGGTGCCGCTGTTCCCCCACCCCACGCTGTGGTGGGACTGGAACGGCGTCGTGCCCGTGCTGGCGGTGATGGGCATCATCTGGGGGGCGCTGATGGCCCTGGTCCAGCGGGACGCGAAGCTCGTGGTCGCCTACTCGAGCGTCAGCCACATGGGCTTCATCGTCCTGGGCATCTTCGCGTTCAACCAGCAGGGCCAGCAGGGCGCCGTGCTGCAGATGGTCAACCACGGCATCATCATCGCGGCGCTGTTCCTGCTGGTCGGCTGGATCCAGGCCAGGGCGGGGACGCGGGACCGCGCGGTCCTCGGCGACCTCGCTCCGCGGATGCCGGTGCTGGCCGGCGTCTTCCTGGTCGTCACCCTGGCCGCCCTGGGCCTGCCCATGCTGAACAGCTTCGCCGGCGAGTTCATGACGCTGCTCGGCGCGTGGCAGTTCTCGCCGTGGCTGGCGGTCGCCGCCTCCCTCGGGCTGGTCCTCACGCCGGTCTACATGCTGCGGCTGTTCCAGGGCCTGATGTACGCGCGACCCGGTGAGCAGCTGCCGGCGCCCGTGGTCGACCGCGGCGAGGAGGGCCCCGGCCCGGTCGCCGCCGGCCACGGCGCGGTGGCCGCAGTGACGCGCGACGACATCGTCCCGCGCGAGCTGGCGCTCCTGGCGCCGCTGCTCGTGCTGATGGCGGTGCTCGGCCTCTATCCTTACCTGCTCACGCAAGCCATGAACGCCCTCGGATTCCCGCTCCCGGTGCCCTGGCGGTGACCGCCCTCTACGCGGCCGCGACGCCGGCCGTGAGCTACTCGTGGTCCCAGGCCGCCAGCGACCTGTGGCAGGTGGCGCCCATCACGGCGCTGACCGTGACGCTGCTGGTCGCGACGATCGTCGACCTCGTCCTGCCCCAGCGCCGGCGCGGCCCGGTGGTGATGGTCCTGGCCCTGCTCGGCTTCGTCGTGTCGCTGGGCCTGGCCGGCCTGCGCGCCTGGCTCGGCGACGGCGGCAGCGCCTACTCGGGCATGGCCACCGGCGACAGCTTCGCCTCCTACTTCGAGGTCCTGTTCAGCATCCTGGGCATCCTGACGGTGATCGTGTCGCACGCCTACGTGGTGCGCCGGGACTTCCTGGAGTCCGAGTTCCACGTCCTCACGCTGGCGGCAGTCATCGGCATGATGGTGCTCGCCTCGTCCACGTCGCTGGTGACGATCTTCCTTGGGCTGGAGACCCTGTCCATCGCGCTCTACGTGGCCTGCGGCTTCGCCCGCCGGGACACGACGTCCCAGGAGTCCGCCGCGAAGTACCTGCTGGTCGGGGGCTTCGCGAGCGCGTTCGTGCTGTTCGGCATGGCGCTGGTCTACGGCGCCGCGGGCAGCACGCTGCTGCCGGACATCGCCGCCAGGCTCGGCTCCAACGCCTCCGGCAACCCGCTGCTGCTGCTCGGCGTCCTGCTGCTGGGCGTGGGCTTCGCCTACAAGATCTCCGGCGCGCCGTTCCACCAGTGGACGCCCGACGTCTACCAGGGCGCACCGCTGCCCGTCACCGCGTTCATGTCCGTGGGCACCAAGGCCGCGGCCTTCGCGATGATCATCCGCGTCTTCGTCTACGCGCTGCCCAGCGTGGCGGCCGAGTGGCAGGCGCTGCTGGCCTTCGTGGCGGCGACCAGCATGGTCGTGGGCAACCTGCTTGCGATCAGGCAGACCAGCGTCAAGCGGCTGCTCGCCTACTCCAGCGTCGCCCAGGGCGGGTACATGCTCGTCGGCGTGCTGGCGGGCAGCAAGCAGGGCGTCGGCTCGGTCCTGTTCTACCTCTTCGCCTACCTGTTCATGAACTTCGGCGCCTTCGCGGTCCTCACCGTGCTGGTGACGCCGGAGGGCGAGCACGACCAGCTCACCGACCTGGACGGCCTGGGCCAGCGCCACCCGGTGCTGGGCATCCTGATGACCATCTTCATGCTGTCCCTGGCTGGCTTCCCGCCCCTCGTCGGCTTCTTCGCCAAGTTCTTCGTGTTCACGGCCGGCGTCTCCGCCGGCTGGACGTGGCTCGTGGTGCTCGGCGTCCTGGCCAGCGTGGTGTCCGTGTACTACTACCTCCGCGTGGTCCTGCACGTGTACACGCCCACCACCGAGCGGCGCCCGTTCCTGGGTTCGCCAGGCCCGCTCGTGGCCGTGACGACGTCGGCGGTGCTCGCCGTGCTGCTCGGCATCGTGCCGGCGGTGGTGCAGGGGGCGAGCTTCCTGAGCGCCGGGCCGGTCACCCCGGGCCACTAGATGGTCGGCGTCGTCGTCGCTCTGCTGGCGCTCGGGGTCATCGGCGGAGGCGGGAGCCCGCTCGGCATCGGCGGGCCGCCGGCCAGCCAGTACGTGGGCCAGGCCCTGGACACCTGGATGGCGACCCGGATCGTGCACGAGCGCGGGAGCTTCAGCCTGGACGGCCATCGCTACCAGGTGGACGTCATCGAGCAGCGGCGCGGCGACGGCCAGGGCACCGTCAGCATCGACGGCAAGAGCGTGCAGTACCGCTACGTCTCCGGGCACACATACGTCCTGGCCGACCAGGACTGGTGGACCGGCCGCATCGACCCCAAGCTGAGCGGGTTCCTGGCCGGGAAGTGGGCCACGACCCCGACCGAGGCGAGCGAGCTCTCCACCACGACGCTCGTCCGCTCGCTGAGCATGCTCGACCGCGCTCTGCCGGGCCAGAGCTTCGGCCAGAAGGGCGGCGTCACGAACGTCCGTGGCACGCCCGCCGTCAAGCTGAGCGACGGCTCCGGGGACGTCTACGTCAGCACCTCGCGGCCGGTCCGCTTCGTGCGGCTCCGGTCCAGCGGCACCTTTCGGACGTCGGACGGCGTCTCGGACGTGAACGTGGACCTGGACTACCCGGGCGCGCTGGCGGTCCAGGTGCCGGACCCCCTCGTGAACACCGACGAGCCGAGGACGCTGCCCGCCCGCTATGCCCAGGAGGCCGGCAGCTTCAAGTTCTCGAACTGCGACGGCCCCGGCGGCTGTACCGTGGCCGCCACGGTGCGCAACCAGGGGGGCCCGCAGGTCGGCAGCCCGACCGCCGAGTTCCACCTGAACCGCATCGACGGCGCCGACCTGGGCGGCTGCACCGCCCCGATCAGGGCGGTCGCGTACGACCAGACGGAGGACGTCTCCTGCCGGGTCTCCGGCCAGGCCTGGACGGACTTCGCCCACGTCGGCGGCCGCTACCAGGGCAAGGTGACCGTCCACAACCCGTTCTACGACTGAGGCTCCCCCGCGAGAACAGAAGGGAGGCGGAGACGCGGCGCGTAGGAATGGGCTTCGCCCTGGCAAGTGGGTCCGTCTTCCCTGCCCTCCAGGCGTCGCGCCCCGGCCCGAAGGGATGGGCCGAAGGCGCCCCCAACGTCCCGGACAGAGAGGGGGGTTTCGGAAGGGGGGAGCTTGCTCCCCCCTTGCATCCCCTTCCGTCTTGAGCGGGGCCGGCGCGGAAGGCACGACGCCGGAGGACCGCGTGCTGGCCGCGAGCCGGCTGCTCAGGCCCGGCGAGTGGACGACGTACGGCGAGCTCGGTGCAGCCGCGACCGGCGGCGGCAGCGCGGCCAGGCTGGTGGCCCGCCTGGCCACACACCACCCGGCGTTCGCCAACGCGCATCGCGTGCTGGGCAGCGGGGGAGTGGTCGTGCGCGGCCCGGGGGGCGAGGCCGAGGCGCGCCGGGCCCGGGAGCGGCTGGAGGA
>JBKPCH010000188.1:0-14106 GCA_046727275.1 Candidatus Dormiibacterota bacterium | reverse complement strand
GCCACGGACAGCTCGCCCTGCTCGACCGCCGCGCGGACGGCGCAGCCGGGCTCCACCGAGTGGCTGCAGTCCGCGAACCGGCACCGGGCCGCTAGCTGGTCGACGTCCGCGAAGAGCCGGTCCAGGCCCTCCTCGCCGCCCCACAGCTGCAGCTCGCGGAGGCCGGGCGTATCGATGAGCAGGGCGCCCCATGGCAGGCGGACGAGCTGCCGGCGCGTCGTGGTGTGCCGGCCCCTGCCGTCGGAGCGCACGGCTCGTGAGGGCATCACGTCGCTGCCGGTGAGGCGGTTGAGGAGCGTCGACTTGCCGACGCCCGAGGAGCCGAGCAGGACGGCCGTGCGGCCCGCGACCAGCAGGTCCTGCACCCGGTCGAGGCCGTCGCCGGTCAGCGAGCTGACGGCGAGCACCGGCGCGCCCGCGGCGGCCCGCGACACGTCGGCGATACGGCCCGGTCACGTCGGCGGCGGAGGGCAGGTCGGCCTTGGTCAGCAGCACGGCGGCGGTGGCCCCGCTCGACCACGCCATCGTGAGGTAGCGCTCGATGCGCCGGACGTTGTACTCGGCGTCCAGGCCGGCCACCACCACGGCCACGTCGAGGTTGGCCGCGAGGACCTGCTCGACGCTGACCTGGCCCGGGACCTTGCGGCGAACGGCGGTGCGCCGCTCCAGGACGGCGTCGACGAGCGCCCGGCGGCCGTCGCCGCGGACCGCCACCCAGTCGCCGGCGACGGGCAGAACGCCGTCGGCGCGCCGCGCGACGGCCACGAGCTGCCGGCTCAGGTCGGCGGGCAGCTCCTCGTGCCCGTCGTGCACGAAGCGGGCGGTGCCGTGATCGGCGACGACGCGCGCCGGTCGCGCGCCGGGGCGGGCGACGCGCGCGAAGCGCTCTTCGAACCAGGTGCTCCAGCCGAGCGCGTCGAGCCGGGCATGGTCGATTGGATGCAAACCAGGATCCTCCGGGTGAACTCCGAGAGAGACGCCGGCTGGCGCCTGCCTCGCCGGAGGAGCGGGCCTCAGGAACCGGATGGGACCCGGGTCAGCCCTCGCTCGGAGAGGAGGCGGCCGGCCAGAGGACGACCGGGCAGCTCTTCATCTGGGCCACTGCTGCGCACCTCCTTCGTGTGATTCGTGCGGTACGTCCTGACGTGACGTGCGACCGAGCCTAGCTGAAAGCAAGCGGCTCGAATGCCCGACACCGGCGTGTAAGAATGTAATGGTCGCGATGCGCGAGTCGGAGCAGGAGATCAGGGGCTGGGTGCTGGGGCGCCTGCCGGAAGGCTGGTTCTCGTCGGAGCCCGCCATCGAGATGGACGACGACGAGATCCTGGTGGTCGGCGCGCTGGACGACGCCGGCATCGCCGCCGAGAGCGAGGAGGCGCGGCGGGCGGCCAGGGCGCCGCGCGTGCAGCGCTTTCGGGAGGAGACACGTGAGAAGCGGATGCGCATCGCCCAGGAGGCCGAGCGCCGGTTCGGTCGCAAGCTGGCGTGGGGCGTGACCATGGACGGCGAGCGCACGCTCTTCACGACGATGTCGATCCCGGTCATGACGCGCCTGCGGCTGCCGGAGCGACAGGTGCTGGACACGCTCGTGCAGGCGGGCGTCGCGCGCAGCCGCTCCGAGGCGCTCTCCTGGTGCGTCCGGCTGGTCGGCCGGCACGAGTCGGAGTGGATCAACGAGCTCCGGGGGGCCCTGGTCAAGGTCAACGAGCTCCGGCGGCGCGGACCGGCCTGAGCCGAGGGCCGGCGCCTGCCGGACCGGGTCAGGCCTGCTCGAGTCGCTGGCGGGCGCGCCCTATGTACTCGCGGGCGCGGGCGAAGTCGCGCCGGACCGCGGCGTCCTCGGCTTCATCCAGCAGGGCGACCACGTCCTCCCCGCGCGCGTCCGACTGACGTTCCGCGTTCTCGGCCAGGGCGGCCTTGACCTGGCCGATGGTCTGGGTCGCGAACAGGAGACCGCCGCCGGGATTGTCGATGATGTCACTGGCGATTCGGAGCTGATGGCGCGCCCACGTGAGCATGTCGGCGCCCCCGAAACGGACCGGCCCCTTCGGGCCCAGGACGTCCACGGCAGACATGGTAGTTGCCAGGGTAGCCGAGCGCCGGCTCCGGCCGCCAGGAGGCGCTACGGGAGGCGCCACGACGCCGGTCAGCGCCGCAGCCGCGGGTCCAGCGCGTCGCGCAGGGCGTCGCCGAGGAAGTTGAAACCGAAGACGGCGAGGCAGATGGCCGCGCCCGGCGCCACCGTCATCCACCACGCGCCGTTGACCAGGAAGCGCTGTCCGCTGCTGATCATGAAACCCCAGTCCGGCGTCGGGGGCGGCGCCGACAGACCCAGGAACGAGAGCGTGGCCTCCGCCAGCATGGCGAACGCCGCCGAGAGCGACACCTGGACGATGAGCGGGTTGAGCAGGTTGGGCAGCAGGTGCCGGCCCACGATCCGGACCGGCGACGCCCCCAGGGCCCGCGCGGCCGCCACGAAGTCCCGCGACTTGAGCTGCAGCACCTGCCCGCGCGTCAGCCTCGCGTAGACCGGGATCTGCACGATCCCGATGGCCACCATGGCGTTCTGCAGGCTGGGTCCCAGAGCCGCGACCAGCGCCACCGCCAGGATCAGGGCCGGGAAGGCCAGGATCGCGTCCACCACGCGCATCAGCAGCAGGTCGGTGGTGCCGCCGCGGTAGCCCGCCACCAGGCCGGTCAGCGTCCCTATCGTGAGCCCGACCCCGACGGCCACGAAGGCGACCGGCAGCGAGACGCGGCCGCCCCACAACACCCGCGAGAGGACGTCGCGGCCGAGCTCGTCGGTGCCCAGCAGGTGCCCGGCCCCGGGCGGGAGCCGGGCATCGTCCGGGTGGACGGCCAGGGGATCGGCGGGCGAGATCCAGGGCGCCAGGAGCGCCACCAGGGCGAGCGCGGCCAGGACCACGAGCCCGACCACCACCCGGGGGTGGTCGCGCAACAGATCGAGGAGGCCGGCCGGCCGGCGCTCGTCGAGTGGCTGCAGCAGCTCGTCGGCCTGGGGAAAGACGGGGGCGGCCGTGCTCACGAGTAGGCGATCCGCGGGTCGAGCCAGGCGTACACCATGTCGACCAGAAGGTTGGCGAACAGGTAGGACAGCGCCGAGCAGAGGACGATCCCCTGCACGATCGGGAAGTCCCGGGCGAAGATGCTGTCGACGGCGAGCTTGCCGACGCCGGGCCAGCTGAAGACCGTCTCGATCACCAGCGCCCCCTCCAGGATGGCGCCGACCTGGATCCCGACGATGGTGACCACCGGGATCAGCGCGTTCTTGAGGGCGTGCCCGTTGACCACCCGCCACGAGCTCGCCCCCTTGGCGCGAGCGGTGCGGATGTAGTCCTGGTGCAGGACCTCGATCATCGACGACCGGGTGAACCGCATGTTGCTGGCCGCGCCGAACGTGCCCAGCGCGATCGCAGGCATGATCAGATGGGCCAGGTTGTCCGGCGGCGAGTCGGCGATCGACGTGAAGCCGCCGACCGGCAGCAGGCGCAGGGTGAGGCCCACGACCAGGATCAGCACGATGCCCAGCACGAAGTTGGGCACCGAGATGCCGGCGACGGTCACACCGGAGGCGATGACGTCGAGCGCGCGGCCGCGCCGAAGCGCGGCCACCGTGCCCAGCGGGATGGCCAGCAGCAGGGACCAGAGGAGCGCGGCGAAGCCCAGCTCCAGCGTCGCCGGCAGCCGCTCCCCGATCGCCTGCGTCACGGGCAGCTTGTTGCGCACCGAGCTGCCCATGTCGCCGTGCGCCAGCCGGCCCAGGTAGAGGACGTACTGCTCCGGCAGCGGCCTGTCCAGGCCCAGCTGGTGGTGGATCTCCGCGGCCGCCTGGGGCGTGTACGACTCGGCCAGGATCACGGCCGCCGGGTCTCCCGGAGTCAGGTGGATCAGCAGGAAGACGGCGACCGTGACCAGGAAGCCGGTCGGGACCATCAGCGCCAGGCGCCGGAGCAAGTGCTCGAGCACGAGCGGAACCCCTGCCCAGACCGTCCAGACCGTCTAGCTCTTCCAGACCTCCGCCAGGCGGTTCATGCCGTCCGGGACCAGGGTGAAGTTCTGGACCTTCTTCGAGCTGATCTGGGCCACCACCGGGTTGTAGAGGAACACGTAGGCGCCGTCCTCGACCAGCGTCCGCTGGGCCTCCTGGTAGAGCGGCTTGCGCTTCGACTGGTCGGACTGGCTCCTCGCCTGCTCCAGCAGCTGGTCCACCTGCGGATTCGAGTACAGGCCGTCGTTGAAGCTGCCGCCCGTGTGGAACTGGGCGAACGTGTTGCCGTCCGGGTCGATGCGTCCCGACCAGCCGGCCAGCGCGGCCTCGAACTGGTGCTGCACCCGCGTCTCCTGCGTCAGCTTGCCGAACTCCTCCGGCTGCAGCGTGACGGTGATGCCGGCCCTGGCCAGCTGCGCCTGGATGAGCTGGCCGACCTGGATCGCGTCCTGGACGTTCGCCGTCTTCAGCGTGAAGCTGAAGCCCGTCGCCGTGGCCTTCGCCTTCGCCGGGTCCGCCTTGTCGTAGACCTTCTCGGAGCTGTCGTACGCCCAGCTGGCCGAGGTGATCGGGCCGTAGGACACCACCCCGACGTTGAAGAGGACGTTCTTCAGGATCTGGGCCCGGTCGACGGCCAGCTCCACGGCCTTCGCCCTGGCCGGGTCGTTGAACGGGGGCGCGGAGCGGTTGAGCTCGAAGCCCTGGTAGCCCAGGCCGGGCGTGTCCCGGTAGACGAGGCTCGAGTCGGACTTGACCGCGTCGACGTCCTTGCCCGCCACCTGCCGGGCCATTTCGATGTCGCCGGTCTTGAGCGATGTCAGGATCGCGTTCTGGTCTGTGATCGGCCGGTAGACGACCTGGTCCAGGTAGGGCAGCTGCCTGCCCGCCCTGTCCTTTCGCCAGTAGCTCGGGTTGCGCTTGAGCGTGAGGTGGTCGTCGCGCTTCCACTCGACGAATTCGAACGGGCCCGAGCCCGCGCCGGCCGGATCCACGCCGAGCCGGGCGCCGGCCTGCTTCACCGCGGTGGGCGAGAGGATCATGCCCGCCCGGTCCACGAGCTGGGCCAGGAGCGTGCCGTCCGCGCGCTTCAGGTGGATCACCGCGGTGCTCGCGTCCCGCGCCTCGACCGACTGAACCGACGCGAGCTCGCTCTTGCGGGCCGAGTCGGGCGCGGTGATGTAGCGGTCGAGGTTGAACTTGACGGCGCTGGCGTCGAAATCGGTGCCGTCGTGGAACTTGACGCCCTGGCGCAGCGTGAGGACCAGGGTCTGCGGGTCGCTGTACTTCCAGTCCGTCGCCAGCCCGGGCACGAAGCCGAGCCTGGAGTCGATGCCGATGAGCGAGTCGTAGAGGTTGTAGTAGATCTCGCGCTCCACGAGGAGACCCGACGCCGCCGGGTCCAGCGTGTTGATCTCCGTCTCCTGGGCGACCTTGAGCGTCCCGCCCATCTTCGGGGTGGCGCCGGCGGTGGAGGTCGTGCCGCCCCCGCTGCCGCCGCAGGCGCTCGCGAAGAGCGCCAGAGCAACCACGATCCCCGCCCACCTCATGGCGACCTCCCTCTCGCTATGTTCGGCGCTGGTTCAATGGCACTACCAGTCGCATCGCAGCGACAGTATCGGAGAAACTGGCGATCTTGTTGTCGACGAGATCGAATGCCCTGCCCGCGTCGATGACGTCGACCTCGCGCACGGTGCGGGCCGGGCCCTTTTCGCGCAGCACCCAGATGGCGCCGTCGTCCCGGATCAGGGGCCGCACCTCGCCGATGCCGAGCAGCTGGGCCGGTCGGTCAGCCCAGTAGAACACGAGGTCGAGACCCGGCCCCGGAGGCTGGACCACCGCGCCGCGCTCGGCCAGCTCGGCGCGGAAGCGCTCGTCGTCGAACCCGACCAGCGCCACCCGGTGGCCCGGCTTGACCCCCAGCTTGTCGAGGAGCAGCCGGCCCGAGCCGGTGTCGCGGGGCGCCTTCACGCGGCGGCGCCGTCGTCCTCAGGTCCCCGGATGGCCGAGAAGACCAGCATCCCGAGGATCCAGCCCGCATACAGTCCGGCCGCCCCGAACAGCACCAGGATGATCGCCAGCGCCGGGAGCGAGTCGCCCCAGAGGCGCAGGTAGAGCAGATAGCCGGCGAGCTGGAGAACGGCGAAGCCGGCCACACCGGCAACCAGTCCGAGGAGGGTGGCGCTCAGGCGCCGGCTGCTCATCCCGTCAGCCTACCCTGCCGGCGGCCGCGGGGCGCGGGGAGGGCTACCCGAACCAGGCCTCCTGCAGCTCCGCTTCATCCGCTCGCTCTCTGGTCATCGGACCGATCTCGTGCTCGAGGGCCTCGGGGTCGTGCTGGTCCCAGCGGACCAGGAACCCGGCTCCGAGTGAGCGCACGACCTGCTCCCGGTCTTCTCGTCGCTCGTCGTCCATCTACCACCTCAAACGTTACGCCGCCGGCCGCTCCCACCCGGCCGGCGATTGGGGGAAACACCCATTGTCGTTCGTCTGAGTGGGACAGTCAACGCCGTGACCGGGACTTCTCACACCTCCAGTACCGTCATGTCCTGCACGGCCCCGGGTGTCGTGCCGGCGAACACGTGGTTGAACAGGAACCTGGTGCCGGGGTGGCGGGCGGCCAGCGCGTGGGCCTCCTCCCAGCTCGTGTGGCCCGGCGTCGGGCCGGGCGAGGTGGCCTCGGTGATGGCGACGTCGGCGCCGCCGACCAGCTCGTCCAGCGGGGGAGTGGCGGTGGTGTCACCCGCATAGGCGAGCACGCGGTCGCCCAGCTGCAGGCGGTAGCCGCGGCAGTCCATGCTGCCGTGCTCCAGCTTGACGGACCGGTACCGGACGCCGGCCACCTCGCCCTCCGGCGCAGCGTCGTGGTAGGTGAGGCCGACGCCGTGCGCGTTCTCGGACCAGGCGCCGCCCCAGGCCACGCGCTGCAGGGCCTCCACTCGCTCCTCGACCCCGGGCGGCCCGACCACGGCCAGCGGGCCGGCGGGAAGGAAGGCGCGGTGGAGCAGGAACGGGGGCAGGCCCAGCACGTGGTCGCCGTGGAAGTGGGTCAGGAAGAGGACCTGGATGGCGCCCGGCTCGATGCCAAGCCGGTGCATGTGCGGCAGCAGGGGGGCGCCGGCGTCGAGGAGGAGGCGGCCGTCGACGACCACCGCGCCGTTGTAGCGCTCGACCGAGAACGCCGAGCCGGTGCCCAGGAAGGCGAGTCTCACCCGGGAGATTGTCCGGGTTGCGTCGCGAACATGCGTTCGGATACCATTTGCCGGCACGCACGACCACACCCCCCTTGTGCTGGAGGCCTGGCGTCACAGCCAGGTCTCCGGCATGCCTCAGCTGCCCGGCTTGTGGCCGTAGGCGATGGCGCACGGCCAGGACATCCGGAGGCGCTCGGTCTCCTCGTGTGCCTCCAGCATCAGCTCCCTGGCCTCGGCCGCCGTCAGCACCGACCTGGCCTGCAGCACCTCCGACACCCTCGTCCACCCCGTCCGGTTGTTGGTGGCCATCAGCCGCCCGATCTCGCCGCCCCACGGCCCGATCGGGAGCGATATCTCCCGCCGCTCCACGCGCTCCAGGCCCGCCGCCAGGAGGTAGTCGCCGAGCGAGTCGAACACCTGCCTGTGCGCGTCCAGCCCGAGCCCGGCGGACAGCTGGCTGGTCAGCTCGAACAGCCGCCGGGTCGCGGGACCGGCTCCCTCGACCTCGAGCGGGGCCTCCGCCAGCTCCACCCAGCCGTCGGGCCGGGTCGCCCGGGCCAGGTCGGCGACCACCGCCCGCCAGGCCGCCAGCGGCACCCCGAGCACGAGGTACCGCTGGTGGACCAGGTCGAACAGGTCGTCCCCGAACGGCAGGCCGCGCAGCAGGTTGCCCTTCACCCACCGGTACCCGGGCGGCTGCTCCTCCTTGCCCGGAACCAGGTCCAGCCCGACCACCAGCGCGTCCGGGAAGCGCTCGCACAGCTCGAAGGCCCACTGGCCGGTCCCGCTGCCGACGTCCAGCACCCGGGCCGGACGGACGACCGGAGCCGCGTAGTTCGCGCCGAGCACCGCCCTGAACGCGTAGTGCTGGATGTCCAGCCGGTCGATCTCGCCCCGGTGCCGGGGCAGCAGGTAGTGGTCGCTGTCGGTCGCGGGGAACCGGTCCAGGGCGGCCGAGACCTGGTCGTCCCGAGGCGTCTCCAGCAGCCAGTCGACCAGGCCTCGATCGAATGCGGCCCGCACCAGCGCCCGGAGCGTGCCGAGGCGGCGCTCGATCGTGGCCTGGGCCCGGCCTCGCCGCCGCAGGTGGACGGCGTATTCGAGGCAGAGGTACCCGCCCGCGCTCGGGCCGGCGCCGAGGAAGCGCGCCAGGGCCGCTGCCGGCGGCTGGTCCAGGAAGCGGACGAACTCGTCGACGTCGACCGTGTAGGCGTGGAAGGTGCGATCGGTCCGGTCCGCGAGGAAATCGTCGAGCAGCGCCTGGACGGCGGCTGCCGAGGGCAGATCCACCTCGCCACCGCTCGTTCCCACCCGCCTGCCTCCCCTATGCGATTTCCCAAGGTGTAGGATATACGTGCTGCGGGGGTGACCCCACTTCACGAACCGCATGGCGGCCGCCCGGCGCACCGGGCGGCCGCCGTCGACGCCCCGCCGGCCCGCTACGCGACGATGATTTCCGGCGTCAGGTACACGTCCTGGATCGCGTTCAGCAGCACCACTCCCTCCGGCATCGGCCTCTGGAACGCCTTCCTGCCGGAGATGAGGCCCGAGCCCCCCGCCCGCTTGTTGATCACCGCGGTCTTGACCGCCTCGCCCAGGTCGCTCGCCCCGCTGGAGGCGCCGCCCGAGTTGATGAGGCCGGCCCGGCCCATGTAGCAGTTGGCGACCTGGTAGCGGGTCAGGTCGATCGGGTGGTCCGTGGTCAGCCGCTCGTACACCAGCCTGGACGTCTTGCCGAAGCTCAGCGCGGTGAACCCGCCGTTCGTCTCCGGCAGCTTCTGCTTGATGATGTCTGCCTCGATCGTGACGCCGAGGTGGTTCGCCTGGCCCGTCAGGTCGGCGGCCACCTCGTAGTTGACGCCGTTCTTGTTGAACGCCGGGTTGCGCAGGTAGCACCAGAGGACAGTCGCCATCCCCAGCTCGTGCGCCTCGTGGAACGCGTGGGAGATCTCGACGATCTGCCGGCTCGACTCGGGGGAGCCGAAGTAGATCGTGGCGCCGACCGCCACGGCGCCCATCTCCCACGCCTCACGGACCGAGCCGAACAGGATCTGGTCGTACTCGTTGGGGTAGCTCAGCAGCTGGTTGTGGTTGATCTTGCAGATGAACGGGATGTGGTGGGCGTAGCGGCGGGCGACCGAGCCCAGCACGCCAAACGTCGATGCGACGGCGTTGCAGCCGCCCTCGATCGCCAGCTTCACGATGTTCTCGCCGTCGAAGTACACGGGGTTGGGCGAGAACGACGCGCCGGCCGAGTGCTCGATGCCCTGGTCCACCGGGAGGATGGACAGGTACCCCGTGCCCGCCAGGCGGCCGTGGCCATAGAGCTGCTGGAGGCTGCGCAGGACCCGCGGCGAGCGGTCGCTGGCGGTCCACACCCGGTCGACGAAGTCGGGACCGGGGAGGTGCAGCAGCTCGCGGGGGATCGTCTCGCAGCGGTGGTCGAGCAGGTCGCGCGCTTCCTCGCCGAGGATCTCCTCGATCCTGGTGAGGGACGTGACGGTGGCGGTAGCCATGGTTTCGAGCTCCTCTCTTGCCTCTTGAATTCCTTCCATAGCCGGGGGTCGCCGGCCGGCCGGCCCTGCCCCTCTTCCTATAGTGCACCCGTGCCAGCGAACCTCAGGCCTCCGGAAGGGCAGGTCCTCGGCCCGGACTTCTTCGCCCGCGACACGCCGCAGGTGGCCGCCGACCTGCTCGGAAAGCTGCTGGTCCGCCAGGTCGACGGGCAGGTGCGGTGGGGCCGCCTGGTCGAGGTGGAAGCATACTGCGGGCCGGAGGACCGGGCCGCCCACTCCTGGCGGGGCCTGACGCCGCGGACACGGGTCATGTTCGGGCCGCCGGGCCGGGCCTACGTCTACTTCATCTACGGCATGCACAACTGCCTCAACTTCGTGACGAGGCCCGAGGGCTGCCCGCAGGCCGTCCTGGTCCGCGCCCTGGAGCCAGGCCCGGGCGTGGGCCGCACGTCGGGGCCCGGCCTGGCCTGCCGGGCGCTGGGCATCGACCGGTCGCTGAACGGTGCCCCGCTCGACCCGCCGGCACTCTACGTCCTGGATGACGGCTACCGGCCCGCGCCGGGCGCCATCGTCCAGACGCCGCGCATCGGCGTCGCCTACGCAGGGGAGTGGGCCGCGCGGCCCTGGCGCTTCTGCCTCCCCAGCCCGCACCTCTCCCGGCCGCTGCGCTGATAGAGGTCTACGAATCAGGGCCGGCTGTCCGCGACCTCCCGGACCGGCGGGCCCCACGGCGCCCCGACCCCGGGCCCCCGAGCGTGGGGCCGGCGCCTCAGCCGCCTCCGGCGCTCGTAGTAGTCGGCGTCGGCGCAGGCGACCAGCGACTCCGCGTCCCAGTCCGAGCCCAGCTCGGCGAAGCCGGCGCTGAACGTGCTGTCGGTGCGGGCGGCGAACCCGGTCCGGATGTCGTCCAGGGCCCGCTGCGCCGCCTCCAGGCCCGCGCCCGGGAGGCTGCAGACGAACTCGTCGCCGCCCCACCGGATGACCAGGTCGTAGGCCCGCAGGCGGCGGCGGAGGGCCCCGGCCAGCTCGCGCAGGACCGCGTCCCCGGCGGCGTGGCCCAGCGTG
The DNA here is from genome assembly GCA_046727275.1 of Candidatus Dormiibacterota bacterium. Taxonomy (GTDB): domain Bacteria; phylum Chloroflexota; class Dormibacteria; order Dormibacterales; family Dormibacteraceae; genus CF-161. The sequence goes on along the minus strand of JBKPCH010000188.1, from coordinate 3,325 downwards.
TCGTTGACCACCTTGAGGTTGTCGAGGTCGCAGAACGCGACCACCAGCTTGCGGTCCTCGAAGCGATGGGCGCGGCGCACCTCGCGCTGCAGGGCGGCCAGCCCCGCCGCGCGGCGCAGCACGCCCGTGAGCTCGTCGACCGCGGCCGCCTCCCGCAGCTGCTCCAGCCGCCGGTCGATCGCCTCCAGCACCTCGCGGTCGACGCCCGTCATCCGCCCGGGAGGCAGGCCGAGCTCGGCCGCCACCCGCGACAGCTGCGCGCGCTCGCCCGGGGGCCGCGTCAGGGCCACCGGCCGGGCCCGGGCTCCAGCCGCTCCAGCCGCTCCCAGTCCTCGCGGGTCGGGTTGAAGACGTCGATCACGGTCGCGCCCTCGGGACCGGCGGCGGCTGAGTGGGGCACGTCGCTGCGGATGACGTACGTGTCGCCCGGGCCGAGCGTGCGCGCCTCGCCGCTCACCACCATCGTGACGCTGCCCCTGAGGACCAGGCCGAGCTGCTCGTTCGCATGGTGGTGCTCCGGCGCCGACACGTCGGGTCCCAGGTCGACGACGGCGAAGGTCATCCGGTCGCCGCGCACGGAGCGCGCCACGATGCCGTCCCACAGCTGGATCGGCTGCACCGCCTCCAGGCGGTCGAAGGCGCTCACGAGACGCCCCGGTCGATGATGGTGGCCGTCCCCAGGCCGCCGCCGCAGCACATCGCCTCGAGGCCGTAGCGGAGGTCGCGCCGCTCCAGCTCGTACAGGAGATGGTTCATCAGGCGCGCCCCGGACGCTCCCAGCGGATGGCCGATGGCGATGGCGCCGCCGTTCACGTTGGTCTTCTCCAGGTCGGCGCCGGTGGCCTTCGCCCAGGCCAGCACGACCGAGGCGAACGCCTCGTTGATCTCGAAGAGGTCGATGTCGCCCAGCTCGAGGCCGGCCTGCTTCAGCACCGCGGCCGTGCCCGGGATCGGGCCCTCCAGCATCAGCACCGGGTCGCAGCCGACGACCTTCTGCGCGATGATCCGGGCCCGCGGCTGCACGCCCAGCTCGCGCGCCCGCTCGGCGCTCATCAGCATGACCGCGGCGGCGCCGTCGGTGATCTGGCTCGAGTTGGCGGCGGTGATCGAGTGCTCGGGGTTGAAGGCCGGCTGCAGGGCCGCGGCGGCCTCGTACGTCGCCTGCGGCCGGATGCCCTCGTCCGCGGCCATCGTCTCGGTGTGGCCGTTCACAGGCACCTGCACCGGGAGCAGCTGCGAGGCCAGGTAGCCGCTGCGGGTCGCCTCGGCGGCCCGGAGGTGGCTCCGGACGCCGTACTCGTCCATCTCCCGCCGGCTGACGCGGTACTTGCGGCCGACGAGCTCGGCGGAGATGCCCTGCGGCACCAGGTCGTACAGCTCGAGCAGCTCGGGCGGGAAGGGATGCCCGGGGCCCTGGGCAGCGTTGGCCCCCATAGGCACCCGGGACATGCTCTCGACGCCGCCCGCGATGGTGACGTCGGCCACGCCGCTCTGGATCAAGTTGGCGGCGAAGTGGATGGCCTGCTGGCTGGATCCGCACTGGCGGTCGACCGTCGTGCCCGGGGTCTCGACCGGGAAGCCGGCCGTCAGCCAGGCGTTGCGGGCGATGTTGAGGCTCTGCTCGCCCACCTGGCCGACGCAGCCGAAGACCACGTCGTCGACCAGGCCTGGCTCGATGCCGGTGCGCCGGACGAGCTCCTGGAGCACCATCGAGCCCAGCACGACGGGATGGAAGTCCTTCAGCTTGCCGTTGCGCCTGCCGAAGGGGGTGCGGACACCCTCGACGATCACCGCTTCACGCATTCGCTCCGCCTCCCGAACCCGGACAAAGTTGCCTGGCGGCGAACAGCATTTCGCCTTTGACCCCCCGACCCACTCGCCGTACCTTTTCTGACGCCCCACCCGGCTCAGTACGGTAAACCTGAGGATACCGAACGTCGAGTAGGTAGAAGCCCTGGCAGTGGCGGGGGGTGGAAGCCGAAAAACGCATAGGGCACTTCAGCGGTACACAGAACGGTCGTCTGGGGCAAGAAACCCGCCCGTCTCGTTCGAGCGCTCGTCCAGGTAATGGCCAGCCTGGAGGGAGGAGCGCGCTCGTGCCGCGGCGGCGCCCTGTCGCGCCGCCGCAGCCGTTCCCCCCCTCGCCGGCAGGGATCCGGCTCAGCGGGCGGCCAGCTCGGCGACTGGAGCCTCCCCGTCCTCGGCGTACACCGACGGCTTCAGGGTGCAGATGAACGGGAGGTTGCGGTACAGCTCGCGGTAGTCCAGCCCGTAGCCGACGACGTACTCGTTGGGGATCTGGAAGCCGGTGTAGGTGGCATGGACCGGCGCGATCCGGCGCGACGGCCGGTCCAGCAGCGTCACGACCTCCAGCGACGCCGGCTCCCGCTCGCGGAGCACGCCGAGGATGTAGTCGAGCGTCAGCCCCGTGTTGATCACGTCCTCGACGAGCAGGACGTGGCGGCCCGCGATCGGGTAGTCGACGTCGTGCTGGATGGTCACCCGCCTGGGCGCCGGCCGGCCCTGGCGGGAGTAGCGGACCACGCTCAGGTAGTCGATCGCCATCGGGACGGTCACCTGGCGAGCCAGGTCGGCCAGGAAGAACGTGATGCCCTTGAGGACGCCGACCAGCACGATCGACTGGCCCCGGTAGTCGCGCGAGATGCGCCGGCCCAGGGCCCGCACGCGCGTCTCCAGCTCGACGGGCGAGACCAGGATCTCCTGGATCTGGTCCTGGCGCAGGTGCTGCAGGTCGGTCCTGGCGTAGCCCGCCTGGGCCAGCAGCTGCTCGTAGTCCCGGCGGTACAGCAGCTTCACCTGGATGTCCGGGTAGAGCTCGCGGAGCCGGCGCACCTTGCGGTTCTTGGGCGTGACCAGGCTCTGCTTCATCGTCGTGATCTCGACGTAGAGCCGGTGCTCCGGGAGGTAGAAGTCGGGTGCGAACATCTCGGTCACCCGGCCGTCCTCCCAGGCGATGGGGAAGGCGACCGGCTCGTAGACCCAGCGGATGCGGTAGTGGTCCAGGAAGCGGGCGAACTCGAGCTCCGAGGGGTGGACGAAGGCCACGCGCGTGTGCGGCGGCCCGGAGCGGCGCAGAAGGCGGGAACGCTGCTTGACGGGCCGGCGCAGGCTAGCCGGCACGTCGGCTGGATCGGTCGGGAGGAGCGCCAACTGCTGTCAATTGTAGGTGCGTGGGTCAGTAAGCCGACGGATCTTCGACGCCCATGCACCCCACCCCACCCCGCGAAATCCGCACCCCGCCACCGCGATTTCGCGGGGACCCCGGGATCTCGCGGCCCGGCTTCTGCGGTCCTCGCTCACGCCC
>JBKPCH010000187.1:0-6907 GCA_046727275.1 Candidatus Dormiibacterota bacterium | reverse complement strand
GCCCGCGCCCGGCCGGCGCCGGCCGGCGGTCTGCCGGGCGGCGTGAGGTGGCCGGGGCGTCAGGCGGCCGACCTGGGGGCCGCGGGGACCGTCTCGTCCTCATCCACGGCGACCGGACCCACGGCGACCGGCCGCGCGCGGACGGCGAGCGAGGCCAGCGCCGCCAGCACCACGACGGCGACCGGCAGCAGGGCCGCCAGCCGCGCGGCATCGACGAAGGCGTACGCGAAGATGTCGTGGGCCGCCGACTGGATCGGCGCGGGCACCGCCGCGCCGGCCTCTCCCGCGCCGACCTGCAGCCCGTGCCGGCCGACGTTCCGGAAGGCGTCGAGGAAGGCGGCCCGGAACTGCTCCGGGACCTGGGACGAGTGGCGAACGGCCTGGTCCTGCAGCGCGACCGCCAGGCGGTTCTGGAGCAGCGCGCCGATGGCAGCGCCCGCCACGACGCCGCCCAGCTCCATGATCGTGTTGATCACCCCGGAGGCGACGCCGCCCAGCTCCGCCCTCAGGTCGCGCGTGCCGAGGCTGAACACCGGCGTCCAGACGAACCCGAGGCCGGCCCCCGAGGCGATCAGGCCGGGCAGGAACACCCAGCGGCCGGCGTCCGCCCGCAGCGCCCAGTCGACGTAGGCCATGCCGGCCGCGAACACCAGCAGCCCGGGGATCAGGAGGTACTTGCCGCTGACCCTGCTGACGAGGCCGCTGGCGGCGCCGGAGGCCACGATCATCGTGAGCGGCTGCGCCGCGATCGTGAGGCCGGCGGCGACCGCCGAGAGGCCGAGGACCGACTGCAGGTAGATCGTCACCGGGAGATAGAAGCCGACCATCGCGAAGCCGAGGCACGCCATCACGAACGTCATCAGCGCGAAGTTGCGGTCGGCGAACACGGCGAAGGGCAGGAGCGGCTCCCGGCCCTGGCGGCGGGCCTGCTGCACGAGGAAGAGGGCCAGGACCGCGACGCCCGCGGCGATGACCTGGGGGATGGTCACCGGCCCCCACACGGGGCCCCAGCTGTACCGCTCGCCCTCGATCAGGCCGAAGACGACGGCCAGGAGACCCAGCGTGGCGAGGGCGACGCCGGCGAGGTCGAAGCGGTGCGCCCGGCCGGGCCGCACCCCGGGCACCAGCCACAGGGCGAGCGCCACCGTCAGGATGCCGACCGGGACGTTGAGGTAGAAGATCCAGCGCCAGCCGAAGTGGGTCACGATGAAGCCGCCCACGGTCGGCCCGGCCAGGACCGCCAGGCCGCTGATGGTGCCGTAGACGGCGAAGGCGCCGCCGCGCCTCTCGACCGGGAAGAGGTCCAGCATGATCGGCAGGGCCTGCGGCGCGGCGAGGGCCGCGCCCACGCCCTGGAGCGCGCGGGCGACGATCAGCTGCTCCGGGCTGTGCGCGAGCCCGCTCAGGGCCGAGGCGGCGGTGAAGACGGCGATGCCGGCCGCGAAGAGGTTGCGCGGGCCGGCGATGTCACCCAGGCGGGCGGCCGTGATCAGCAGCACGGCGTAGACCAGGCTGTAGGCGTTGAGCACCCAGAGGACCTGGTCGAGCGTGGCGTGCAGGCCAGTCATGAGGCTGGGGATCGCGACGTTGACGATCGTCACGTCGAGCAGCGTCATGAACAGGCCGAGGCCCAGGACCGCCAGCGCGGCGATCGGGTGATGGGTCGATCGGGTCGGGGTCACGTGGGTCGAACCTCCTCGGGTCGGTGGTGGCCCGGTCCGACCGGCATATCCTGGCGTTGGGCAGCCTGGGCGCCGGTCGTGACCGCGCTCGGGTCATCTGCGGCCCCGGGAGTTGCCGCTCCCGGGGTCGCTCCCTTTAGCGAAAGAACGCGAACCGGATCAGCGCGGCGGACGTCGACAGGAGCAGGACGAACAGGCCCAGGCCGACGGGCGAGCCCCAGCCGTACCAGCGCAGCGCCGGATTGCGCATCTCGTCGACTTCGCGGTCATCCATTCGTCGCTGCTCCGTGCTGTGTGCGGAAGGCCAGCCAGCCCAGCGCCACGTACCAGGCCTGCAGCTGGACGACCAGGATCCGCTCCGTCAGGCCAGCCACCCCGGTCTGCGTGCCGGCGATGGTCGGCGAGAACGTGTGGAAGTACAGGACCGCCAGCGCCAGCGTCAGCGGGCCGCCCACGATCAGCCAGCCGCCGAAGCGCCGCCAGCCCGGGACGCGGCGGAGCATGAGCCCCGCGGCTGGGAACCCAACCACCACGCTCACGCAGAGTCCGAAGCCCAGGAAGTGGGGGAAGAACGACTCCAGGGTGAAGATGCCGTCCACCACGCTGCCCACGCCGGGCAGCGCGAGCATCGCCGCGCAGGTCCACCGCGCAGCCCCACCCATGCCGCCGATCCCCTGGAAGATGCCCACCGCGCCGGCCGCCAGCAGGAGCCCGCTCAGCACGAACGCGGCGTTCATGTACGGGCCGGTGGGACCGAGGCCGAGGCCGCTGATGGTCTGGTGGATCGGCGAGTAGGGCGCGATCAGCGTCCCCCAGGCCGTGTAGCCGGGGCTGAGGAAGCCGAGGACGAGCCAGGCCGCGGTGAACAGGACCGGGCCGGCCACGGCGCCGAGCGCCACCCAGCCGGTCGCCGGCCGGGCCGGCGCCCTGGGCGCCGAGGCGATGAGGGTCGAACGGGTTGCCATCTCGCGTGTCTCCTAGCTAACGCTGTTAGGGTCCGAATGGCGCTAGACTATCCCAAACAGCGTTAGGGATGCAAGAGGCAGAACACCATGAGCACCGATGACGACGAGAAGCCATCCGGCCTGACCCGCGCGCGTGTCGTCGCGGCCGCCCTGGACCTCCTCCAGCAGGAGGGCCTCGACGCCCTGCGGATGCGGCCGCTGGCCGACCGCCTGCAGGTGAAGGCCGCCTCGCTCTACTGGCACGTGCGCGACCGCGACGAGCTCCTCGAGCTGCTGGCCGCGGCGCTGCTGGCCGAGGTCCGGCCGGCGGGCGCGCCCGCCGGCTGGCGCGAGGACGCCCTCGCGGTCTGCACCGCCCTGGAACGGATCACGGCCGGCCGCCGCGACGCCGCCCGCGTCCTCCTCCAGGTGCCGGAGGCCCTGGAGCGGAGCGAGGCGCACGCCCGGCTGTCCCGGGTCCTCGCCGGGGCCGGGCTGCCGGGACCTGAGGCCGCGGAGACCGCGACGATGATGCTGTCGGGCGTCCTGGTCGCCTCGCTGCGGCCCTCGGACGAGCCGCCCGTCGAGACGGCGCGGCCGGTCCTGGTCGCCATCGACAGCGGGTCCCGGGGAGTCACGCTGCGGGCTGGCCCGGGCATGAGCGACCTGGTCCGGGCGTCGCAGGATCCCACGGCGGCCGCGCCGGCCGTGATCCGCGGCGACCGGGTGATCGTCCGCCGGCTGCGCGGCAGCCGCCAGGGCGAGCTGGAGCTCAACCCGGCCCACGCCTGGCGGTTCCGCGTCCAGGCCCCGACCTGGAACACGCTGCTCGACCTGTCCGGGCTCGACGTGCGGGAGATCCACGTCGACAGCGGCGCCGTCCGCGTCGAGTGCATCCTGCCGCCGCCCCGCGGCGTCGTCCCCGTCGAGGTCTCGAGCGGCGTCGTCGGCCTGCGGCTGCGCCGGCCGCCCGGCGTCCCGATCGTGGCCGACATCAGCACGGGCTCCGTGCAGCTGCGCCTGGACGGCCGCCCCGTGACGGTCACCGCCTCGGACACCCACTGGGAGAGCGCCGCCGGCGCCGCGGCCGGCGACCACTACCGGGTCAGGATCAACAGCGGGACGGCGCGGGTGACGGTGGAGGAGGACGCGTCGATCCCCGTGCCGGCTGCCCCGGCCCAGGCCCCGGCGGGCCGGGCGGGCATCGGCGCGGCCCTGAACGTGGTCCTGGACGGCGTGGCCTCCCGGTCGGGGTGAGCGGGAGCGCCGGCAGTAAGGTTGGGAGTTGGCGTGGAGGCCGGACTGGCCGGCCTGGACGACGTACGGGTTCTTTCAGCGGCGGCCCGGGATCGGCGCGCGGTGGTGACGAACAACATCAACGACTTTCGGCCGCTGCACGCCATGTACCTCACGATGAGCGCCGTGCACTGCGGCATCGTGCTCGTGCCAACGGGGAAGTACCGCCCGCACCGCCACCAGCTCGGCCCGCTGGTTGCAGCACTGGAACAGCTGCTCGTGCAGCTGCCGGCCGACGACGCACTTCGAGACACCGAGTACTTCCTGTGACGCAAGCGCTGCCCTTCCCTCTCAGCCCCTCAGCGCGCCCTCCCCTGGTGTTCCTGATGCTGGTGGCCTGCCGACGGCCCGGCCGGCCGCCAGGCGCTCCTCGATCAGGGCCCGCTCGGCCGGGTTCGTGGCCAGCTCGAGCGCCACGGTGTCAGCGGCCGCGGCCTCGGCCTCGCGGCCGAGCTCGCGGAGGAGCACCGCCCGGGTCGCATGGAAGAGGTGGTACCGCTCCAGCGGGCCGCCCAGCTCGTCCGTCTCGGCCAGGGCCACCTCCGGTCCGGTGACGTGGCGCAGCGCGATCGCCCGGTTGAGCCGCACGACCGGCGACGGGTCGAGCGCCGCCAGCATCGAGTAGAGGCCGACCACCTGCGGCCAGTCCGTCTCCTCCCAGGAGGGCGCCTCGCAGTGGACGGCGGCGATCGCTGCCTGCAGTTGGAACCGGCCGGGGCGGCCCAGCGCCGCCGCGCGCTCGATCAGCCGGACGCCGCCGGCGATGCCGCGCCGGTCCCACAGCGACCGGTCCTGCCGCTCCAGCAGCACCAGCCGCCCGCGCTCGTCGAGCCGCGCCGGCCAGCGGGCCAGGTGGAGCCGGACGAGCGCGAGCAGGCCCAGCGGCTCCGGCTCGTCGGGCAGCAGGCGCACGACGAGGCCGGCCAGCCACTCGGCGTCGCTGGCGAGGTCCCGGCGGATGACGGCGTCGCCGCCGGTGGCCAGGTGGCCCTCGTTGAAGACCAGGTACAGGACCGTCAGCACCTCGTCCAGCCGCGAGCGGAAGTCCTCGGGCCCGGGCACGCGATAGGGGATGCCGGCCGACGTGATCTTGCTCTTGGCCCGGACGATGCGCTTGGCGAGCGTCGCCTCCGGGAGGAGAAACGCGCGCGCGATCTCGGGCGTGGCCAGGCCGGCGACGGCGCGCAGGGTCAGGGCGACCTGAGCGTCCCGGCCGAGCGCCGGGTGGCAGCACGTGAAGATGAGTCGCAGCCGGTCGTCGGGCTCCGTCCGCGGCGGCTGCTGGAGCGCCGCGAAGCGCTCCAGCACCTCGCGGTACCGGGCGCTCCGGCGCAGGCGGTCGAGGCCCTTGCGGCGGGCCGTCGTCAGGAGCCAGGCGCCGGGACGCTCCGGGACGCCCTCTCGCGGCCAGTGCTCCAGGGCCTCGACCACGGCCTCGGAGACGAGCTCCTCGGCCAGGTCGAAGTCGCCCAGGAGGCGGACCAGGCTCGCGGTGAGCCGGCCCGCCTCCTCGCGGAAGACCCGTTCCAGCGAGGCGTTGGTCCCCGCCGGTCCGCTAACGCTCGATGACAGGCCTGACCTCCACCCGGCCGGTCGGCGAGGGGAACGAGCGCACGAGCGCCATCGCCTCGTCCAGGTCGGCGACCTCGAAGATGCCGTAGCCGCCGATCGTCTCCTTGGCCTCCATGAACGGCCCGTCGATGACCTGCGGATGGTCGCCGTTCAGGACCACTGTCGTGGCGGTGTGCGGCGGCTGGAGCTGGTGGCCCTCGACGATCTTGCCCTGGGCGGCCAGCCTGCCCCACCACTCCCCGATGGCGTCGTAGCGGCGCTGCCGCTCGGCCTCGGGCGCGGTGTCCTCCCAGTCTGCGCGGGTGAACATGGCCATGTACTTCACGTCGTTCCTCCTTGTCAGGGGGCTGATACCTGACGCTACGACGAACGGCGGGACGCGAAATGGACACGGCGGTCGGGTGGACGTCGCCGGCTACTGCTGGACGAGCATGACCCGGTTGCCCTCGGGGTCGTCGATGGCCGCCAGGGTGGCGCCGCCGGGGATCTGGATGTGCTCGACCACGACGGCGCCGCCGAGCGCGGCGGCCCTGGCCAGGGACTCGGCCAGGTCGCGCACCTGGACGAACAGCGCGACGCCGCCCCGGTCGCTGGCGCGGATGTGCCCGCCCGGCCCGGGCTCGGGGCCGCCGACGCCGGCCGGGATGCTCATGATCGGGCCGTCGCCGATCGTCCAGTTGAACAGCTCGCCGTAGAAGGCCCGCAGGCGTTCCGGGTCCCTGGCGCCGATCTCCCAGTGCACCACCGGGCGCGCCCAGTCCTCTGCCATCGCTCCTCCTCCGCGTGGTTGACACCCATGTAAGTAACCCGGTACGGTTTACATGATGGTAAACCACCGTGGCCGGGACGAGGCGCGGAGACATGGAGGAGAGCGGACATGCGGATGCTTCACCACGGCCGCGCCAGCGCGCTGGGCCTGTTCGACCACGCGGATCGCTACGATCGCGTGGCGAGCCGGCTGGCGCGACCCCTGTACGAGCGGGTCGCGGCCGACGTGGCGGCCTCCGGCCTCGCCCCTGCGGACCGGGTGCTCGACGTGGGCACGGGGCCCGGCCGGGTCCCGATCCTGATCGCGGAGGCCCTCTCCGGACGGCGGATCGACGGGCTCGACCTGTCGGCGGCGATGATCGAGCGCGCCAGGGAGAACGCCCGGGCAGCCGGCGTGGCCGACCGGGTGACCTTCACCGCCGGCGACGTCGCGGACCTGCCCTATCCGGACGCGACGTTCGACCTGATCGTGTCGAGCATCAGCCAGCACCACTGGCCTGACGCCGACGCCGGGCTGCGCGAGCTGCGCCGCGTGCTGCGGCCGGGTGGCCGGGTGTGGATCTACGACTTCCGGTTCTCATTGCGGCGCGCCGAGGCGGCCGCCCGCGCGGCCTTCCCCGGACACCCCGTCCGCCGCGAGCCCCT
>JBKPCH010000186.1:0-29118 GCA_046727275.1 Candidatus Dormiibacterota bacterium | reverse complement strand
CTCCAGCAGCGGGGCCAGCTCGGCGACCGCGGCCTGGCGGTCGCCCACCGGCGGCGGTCCGGCGGGGGCGAGCAGCCAGGCGCGCAGCGTGGCCTGCCCGGCCGGTGTCGCGGTCGTGTCAAGCAGGTGCATGAGCGAGGCCCGGCCGAAGAGGTCCAGGTCCGCCGCGTACGGGTGGTCGCGGTCGGCGAACGGCTCGTGGCGCACCGGCAGCCGGTCCCAGTCGCGGGCCAGCCGGCTGCGGCCCTCGTCGTTGACCTGCCGGCGCATCGCGGCCGCCCGGCGCCGGCGGCCCAGCCGCCCGTGGTGGACGACCAGCGCCGCGAAGGCCGCCAGCAGCGCCACCCCGAGCAGGTCGAGGAGCGGCTGACGCCACCAGATGCCCGCCGCCAGGCCGGCCACGGCCAGGAGGAAGGCGCCCAGGCGCAGGTTGGCGACGCGGTTGAAACGCCGGGTGGCGGCGGCCTCCTCGCCGGCGAAGCGCGCGGAGCGGGCGGCGTAGACCTCGTCCGGCGGGGCCGGGGTCACAGCGAAGGGGTCCGGCCGGGCGCCGCCCAGTCCTCCCGGCGCAGCCGGTAGAGCACGTGGCGGCGCAGCGGGTGTCCCTCGGGCAGGGCCGGGTGGTCGAAGTCGTCCGCCGGGTCCCTGCGCATGCCCAGGCGCTCCATGACGGCCCGCGAGCGGAGGTTGGCGGGCACTGTGAAGGAGACGATCTCGGCCAGGCCCGCCTGCGCGAAGCCCAAGGCGAGCGCGGCGCGCGCCGCCTCCGTGGCGTAGCCCCTGCCCCAGGCGCGCCTGGCCAGCCGCCAGCCCACCTCGACCGCCGGCGTGAAGTGGGCGTCGAAGCGGGGCTGGTTCAGGCCGACGAAGCCGATGAACGGGTCGGCGCCGGGCACCTCCACGGCCCACAGCCCGTAGCCGCGGTCCCCCAGCTCCTGGTCGGCCAGGCCGGCCAGCCGGTCCGAGTCCGCCCGGGTCAGCGGGGCCGGGAAGTGGCGCATGACCTCGGGGTCGGCGTTCAGGTCCGCGAACGGCTGCCGGTCGTCCTCCCGCCAGCGCCGCAGGAGCAGCCGCTCGGTTCGGAACCCCTCAGCAGTCCTCGCCGGCGTCGCCATGGCCCCGATCATCCCTCAGCGAGGCGCTGCCGTGCCGGCACGGCCCGGCAGGAGATGAGGGGCGCCCAGCGCCCCCCATCTCGAACCACTACAGGAAGTAGCCCGTGACGTCGACGACGAAGTCGGTGCTGCCGCCGCCGCAGAAGACACTGACCTGGCGGTCGCCACCGAGGCCCACGATGCCGCCGTTGGCGTCGATCTCACCGCCGGTGAACCAGTTGATCGAGGACGTGCCCGGCCAGGCCGTGCCCGCCGGGAACAGGCCGAGGAAGCCCTGGGCCACCGTGTTCACGACCGTGAGGTTGTAGGCGACCGCGGAGGCGTTGGACGGGACCAGGGCCGCGCCGCCGGTGGTGGTGGCCACCGAGATGGTGCGGGTCTGTCCGTTGCTGATCGGCCCGCCGGTCAGGCGCGAGTCGTAGGCGCGGCCGGGCGAGATGACGTGGAACGACGGGCTGGCGGGGACGTAGAAGTAGCCGACCCCCTGGACGATGTTGTTCATGTCGCCGCTGGGCGTGACGAGGACGCCCCATCGCCTGTAGATCGGCAGCGGGCTGGGCGAGACGTTGAAGACCGCGAACTGGTTGACGCCCGCGGGGCTCGTCTGCATCTGGACGGTATTGAACGTGTTGCCGAGGACGTCGTGGATGAAGAGGGTCCAGGTCTGTCCGGAGGTCGACGTGCCGAAGGCGGCCAGCGCCACGAGCGACGCCCCCGCCGGGACGTCGAGGGCCGCGACCATGAAGCCGCCGGCCCCGTTGGAATACTGGCCGGCCGGATTGACGGGCGTGAGGTCCCCGTTGTAGGCGGCCCAGCCGCCGATGCCGACGACGTTCTGCACCGCGTTCGGCGGCACCGGCGCGTGTGGGGTCGCCCGGAGCGTCGAGCCGGGCGCCGCCGGCTTCCAGCCCATCGCCGGGGGGGCGCTCGCGGCGGACGCCAGCGCCGGCAGGCCCAGCGCCCCGACCCCTGCGGCGCCCGTTGCCGCGCCCAGCCTCAGCAGCGCACGCCGCGACAGTGACGAGTGATCGGTCTCCTGGTCCATGACGTCCTCCCGAACCGCCGCGGCCCTGCCCATGAACGGGTCGTTCCCGGGCCCTCTCCGCGACCGAGTGACGCCAGTCTGTTCGGGCCCCGCGACGTGGACAAGAGGAGGCTCCGTCCCCTGCCGATGAGTCGGTCGCCCATGCCGGGTAGGCGCCATCCCGGGACCCTACCGTGGTTCACCGGGAGTCGTCCGGCCTCGCGGCGGCGCCTGGCGGATAATCCTGGCTGGAGATTGGACGATACCGAACGGCGCAGCGCCTTCCTCGCCGCCCTCAACAACCAGTACTTCGTGCTCCAGTCGGCCGCCGGCAGCACGATCACCGAGAGCGCGGCTCGAGCGTCGCTGTACATGGTCTCCGTCTCCATCAGCCTGGTCGCGATCGCGCTCGTGGCCCAGTCCCGCTCGGCGTTCGGGCCATTCCTGGCGGTCGTCCTGCCGACGCTCTTCGTCCTCGGGCTGTTCACGGTCGTGCGCCTGGTGGACACCGGCGTGCAGAACTTCGTCTATCTCCAGTCCATGGCCAGGATCCGGCGCTACTACGCCGACCTGGTCCCCGACGCGTCCCCGTTCTTTGGCACCGGACCTGACAACCCGCTCACGAATCTCACCAGGGCCGGCCGCCGAGGGCCCGCGGGACAGCTGTTCACGATCGGCAGCATGATCGCGCTGATCGACTCCGTGATCGGCGGCGCGGGAGCCGCCCTGCTCGTCGCGGCCTTCGTGGGCGGCTTCGACCGGGCGCCTGCCCTGTCGGTCGGCGCCGGACTGGCGACAGGCGTCGCGCTGTTCGCGATGTTCCTCGTCTATCAGCGCGGCCGCTATCGGGTCGTCGACGGTCGCTGATCAGCTGGCGCGTCGGGAGGTGCCTTCCCGGTCAGGCGCCCTCATCCTCGGCCTGCTCGGCGATCAGGGCTTGGAGAAGGGCCAGGCCATCCTTGATCAATCTTCTCTGGTCCTCGGTCGCCGACCTGAGCACCGGCAGCAACCGGCCGACCTGACTTTCCAGGTACCCACGGCGCGCGTAGGCATCGACCTCCCGGGTGACGCTGATCCTGGTGATCCTGCGGTCCGAGGGTTCGACGCTGCGCTGAACCAGGCCATGCCGCTCCAGGCGGTCGACGATGCCGGACACCGTGCTGTGGCTCAGCCCGAGCTCCCGACTCAGCTCCTTGAGTGAGAGGGGCCCCTGATCGAAGAGCACGGTCACGGTTGAGATCTGGGGGGTGGTCAGGCCCCTGCGCCGTTCCTCCACATCGGGGGTTGGCCGCTCGACATAGCGCCTCAGCTCGCGCAGGGCGCGGGCAATGCCGGCCGCCTCCGCGACCAGGGGATCGGAGTCCCGCGGTTTCCGACGGTCGGGCTTGCGCCCCTCGGTCCTGGCCCGGGCCATCCACAAATTATGTCGCACCCGACTCATCCTGCTATTATGTCGGCTACGACGCGTCGTACACAACGTACATGGAGGTCTGGGTGGTGCCCGAACCAGCGATCGAGGCGATCGGCCTGGAGAAGTCCTATGGCCCAGCCAGGGTGCTCGCAGGCGTCAGCGTGGAGGTCCGGCGTGGCAGCGTGTTCGCGCTGTTGGGCCCGAACGGGGCGGGCAAGACCACCATCGTGCGCGTCCTGGCCACGCTGCTGCGTCCGGACGCAGGCCAGGCCCGGGTGGCGGGCTTCGACATCCTCCGCGATCGGCATCTGGTCCGTCGCAGCATCAGCCTCACCGGCCAGTACGCGGCGCTCGACGAGCTGCAGACCGGCGAAGAGAACCTGCGCATGATGGGGCACCTGTCCGGCCTGCCGCGAGCTCGGGCCCGCGCTCGCGGCCGTGAGCTGCTGGAGCAGTTCGACCTCACCGAGGCCGGCCGAAGGAGGGTCGCGACCTACTCCGGCGGCATGCGCCGGCGTCTGGACCTCGCGGCAAGCCTCGTCCGCACACCGCAGGTGGTTTTCCTCGACGAGCCGACCACGGGTCTCGACCTGCGCAGCCGGCAGGCGATGTGGCACGTCATCACCGGCCTCGCCGGCGCCGGGGTGACCGTCTTCCTCACCACTCAGTACCTGGAGGAGGCCGATCGGCTCGCGGACCTCATCGCCGTCATCGACGGCGGGCACGTGGTCGCGCGGGGCACCCCGGCGCAGCTCAAGGAGCAGGTCAGCGGGCAGCGCCTCGACCTCACGGTCGCCGAAGCGTACGACTTCGCGGAGGTCACCCGTTCGCTCGGGAACCGAGTGATCCAGGAGGACGCAAGTCACCTGACAATCGGAGTCGCCACTGACGGCACCGCGGCCCACGTGCGAGGGCTGCTCGACGAAGTCGACCCGCAGCGATCGAGAGTGCGGACGTTCGCCGTGAACAGCACCACGCTGGACGACGTCTTCCTCGCCCTCACCGGCCACGTCACCGACCGTGCCGAGGAGGCCGCCGCTGGTGTCTGACATCAGGACCATCGCCACACACCCGCCGGCGCACCGCGCCGGCGGCTGGTCGGGACGCATCGTCGGCGACTCGCTCACCCTGGCGGCGCGCACCACACGCCTCTCCATGCGTCGCCCCGATGCCCTGCTGACCGCAGTCTTGATGCCGGTCATGCTGATGGTGCTGTTCGGAAACCTGTTCGGCGGCGCGATCCACACCGGCGTCAACTACGTCAGCTATCTCGTCCCCGGCGTGGTCCTGACGTGTGTGCTGCTCGGATCGTCGACCACGGCCGTGAGCGTCAACGACGACATGACCCACGGCATCATTGATCGGTTCAGGTCGCTGGACGTCGGTGGCCCTGCGTTCCTTGCCGGCCACGTGGCGGCGAGCGTTGCCCGCAGTGCTGCGTCAACGGTTCTCGTGTTCGCCGTGGCCTTCCCCATGGGATTCCACGCGGAGGCGGGACCAACGGAGTGGCTTGCCATGGCGGGTGTCGTGCTGCTGTTGATCCTCGCCGTCTGCTGGCTGTCTGCTGTCGGCGGCCTGATCGTCAGCTCGCCGGACGCCGCCAGCAGCCTCACGTTCTTCATGATGCTCGTTGCCTTCATCAGCAGCGCGTTCGTTCCGCTGCAGACCATGCCGACGTGGCTTCGCGTTATCGCAGAGCATCAGCCCGCGACCCCGATCATCGACACCATCCGGGCCCTGCTGCAGCACGAACCCGTCGGCTCGAACGCCTGGCTGGCGTTGGCCTGGTGCGGCGGCATCGTGCTGGCCTGCCTCGTGCTCTCCAGCGTGCTCTTTCAGCGCCGAACGGCATGACCTTCCTGCTGAACTACACGACAAGTAGTCTGTCTAAGCGACGAGGATCAAACCGGCGTAACTATTCAGGTCGCCTCGTGATCGACTGACTGAGGGTCAGCGGCCCGATGCGTAGGCGGGAGTTTCGGCGGGCGCTGGCGAGGGAGTATGGTGTCGGGCGCGGTGCTCGCAGAGGTCCACGCCACGTCCACCACGGCGGTCGCCGAGCGCGAGCCGGAGCTGTTCATGCTCCGGCGGCGTTGGAGGCCAAGGACTGGCGGATAGCGGAGCTGGAGGGCGAGCGAGCGCGATGGCTGGAGGAGAGGGCGGGGCTGCCCGGCCAGGTCGAGCATCTAAGCGCTGAGCGGGAACGGCTCCAGCGCCAGGTGGAGGAGCTCAGCCGGAGAGCGAAGCTGGACTCTCAGAACTCGTCCAAGCCGCCGTCGAGCGACGGTTTGAGGCCGCCAGGCACTTCCCGCACTGCGCCGGCAGCTGCACGCGATGGCGAGCTACCTGGGCGTGGGCCAGCAGTTGCCCTTCATGCGGATGGCCCAGACGCTGCATGACATCTACGGCGCGGACGTCTCGGAGGGGACGCTGGCGGCGATGATCGCCAGGGGCGGAGAGCGGGTGCAGCCGGCGGTGGAAGAGATCCAGCGCCAGCTCAGGGCGGAGCCGGTTGTGCACTTCGATGAGACTGGCGCCCACGTCGGCGGGAAGCTGATGTGGGTGCACGGGGCCGCCACCGGGCTGCTGATGCTGCTCGGCATCGACCGGCACCGGGGCGGCGACGGGGCCACCGTGGCCGACGCCACCGCAACCTTGATGGAGGTCCCGGCCGAGGTCCTGGGGGCGTAGACTGCGGCGTGGAGGCGTGGTCCGACGCCCAGCCCTGCGGCTCGTCCCCAGCACGGCCGGCAGGGGCGAAGGGGGGCACACTCCCGGGCCACAGCTATCGGCGACCTTCTGACGGCGCTCTGACCGCGGCTGGGGGCGGCTGGCGCGGAGGAGGAACCCGATATGCCACGGGAGAAGGACTTCAAGCGCCTTGTGCGGCGCCGCATGGACGGGACCGGGGAGCGGTACACCCAGGCTCGCGAGCGTCTCCGAGGGCGCGGTCTGCCGGGCGGGTGGCGGCTCGGCGGCGATCGGCTCGACGCGTACGACGCCGTCCTGGAGACCGACGGCGACCGCCAGGTGGTGGTCCTGCGATCGACGGCGGAGGTGGGCTGGGGCACTGGCTCGCTGAGCCGGCACCACCCGGCCGCGCCCCACCGGGGCCGGCGGGTACGGCTGACCGCGAGTGTCTCCGGGGAGGAGGTGCGCAGGCAGGCCGGGCTCTGGCTGAGCGTGCAGGACGCGAGCGGGGAGATGGTCGCCTTCGACATGGACGACCGGCCCCTGACCGGCTCGTTCGGCTGGCGGCCGGCGGAGATCGTGGTCGACGTGCCGGACGATGCGGTCGAGATCCACGCCGGCGTGTCCCTGCAGGGCAGCGGCACCGTTCGCCTGGCCGACCTGGAGCTGACGACGGTGGCGGCGGGTGTGCCCGTGACAGGCCCCCCTGATTCCGACGGCTGGTTGGTGTGGTCCAGCCGGCCGGGCACCTACCGGCTGACCGTGGAGCGGGCGAGCGAGGGGCCGGTGGCCACGCTCCGCGCCAGAGACGGAGAGGCCGGCGAGGGGAGCATGTCGCGGATGGTGCTGGCCGGCCGGCTTCGAGAGCTGAGGGGTCGCCGGGTGCGGCTGAAGACCAGGCTCCGAAGCGAGGACGGGGACGCCACCGTCCGCCTGAGCATGACGGTGCTGGACACTCGCAACCGGACCCTGACGTCCGACAACATGGACGACCGGCCCCTTCGGGGAGCGTTCGGCTGGACGCCAGCCAGCATCGTGCTCGACGTGCCCGAGGCGGCGGCCACGATCGGCTACGGGATCACCGTCTCCGGGGCGGGGCCGATCCATGTGGGCGGGGGTCCGGTTGGATCCGGTGGAGGCGGACGTGCCGGTGACCAGCGTCGGCTGGACGCTCAGCGCGCCGCCGGGCACGTACGAGGTGCTGGAGGAGCCCGGCGAGCGGGGTGGCGGTGGGCGGCAGCTCGTCGTCCGCTCCGCGACCGACGATCCGGCGGGCGCCTTCCTTCTTCGGTGGGAGACCGGTGGCGACCATCTCGGGCGCGTGGTGCGCCTCACGGCCTGGCTGCGCGGCGAGGGTGTGGAGCCGGGGGCCGGGCTCCTGCTCTCGGCCATCGACGCCCGGACGTCGGAAGAGTCGGGTGACCAGCCCGAGATGCCGCTGCACGGCACGTTCGGATGGCGGGAGGTGGCGGTGACCGCGTCCATCCCCGGTGACGCGGCGGGAGTGGCCTATGGCGTGGTGATGGCCGGCCGGGGCGCCGTCCACATCGCCGAGCTGCGCCTCGAGATCGTGGGGAGGTGAGCCCAAGGGGCGGGGCCGACGCCCCGCCCCTCGTCTCGGGTGACCGGCGAGGGGGGGCGGGCGGGGAGTGGCCCGACCCTCCACTCCTGGATGATTCGCCGGCCAGGAGGCGCGGGGCTCGGCAGGAGGCCGAGTTGCGCCATCAGGTCCGCCCGATCGAAGCAGAGATGGAAGGTGCGGACCCTGTCCTCCTGGATGGTGTGCACGACCGTGAAGCGGAGAGAGACGCTCCTCCCCGAGGGCGGGATCTCGCCCTCGGGCGACGCCAGCGGCCTCAGGTGGGTGCCGCTGAACGTCGACTCCTGCGCGCCCCCGCTGCCGCCACGGGCGATGCTGCGGACCTGGACCTCGTTGTCGGGGAAGGCCATCTGCCAGACCGACCAGAAGCTGGCCGCGGCCTTGGGCCCGCGCCGACCTGAAGCTGGGGACCAGGTCGCCTTTCCTGCCGACGCCGCCCCAAGTACCTCCGCGGCGTCACCGGCGAAATCGTGGCAATTCGACAACGATGGGGTGATCGGCCGATTCACTACCGGTCACGTCCATACCTCACCTCTCGGCATCGTCAAGCTCGCTCTCGGTCAGCTCGAGGGGCACGCCTGAATAGTTACAAACCGGCAATGCGGGCCCGGCGTCCGGCCGGCGCCATCAGCGGTCGACAGGTAGCACGACCCTGGCGGCCACCCAGTGATGCTCGCCCAGGCGACGGGTTCGCGCGAACCCCTGGCGCTCGAACATCGAAACCGTGCCACTGTTCAGGAACGCGCCGGAGACCGTCCGGCCGGCGGTGTCTTCCGGATAGCTCTCGACCGTGCCTCCCCCGAGCCGCGCGATCTCGCGCAGGGCGCCTTCGAGCGCCGCGGCGGCGACCCCGCCGCCTCGGTACTTCCGGTCGACGAAGAAGCACGTGATCCGCCACTTCGGCAGGGCGTCGAGACCTTCCAGGTAGGCGCGCCGGTGCTTGATGCGCGGCAGCTCGTCGGTGGGCCCGAACTGGCACCAGCCCACGCAGGCCGGGCCGTCGTACACGAGGGCGGCGTGGGACCGGCCCTCCCGGACGCGACGCTCCTTCTCGGATCGGTTCTGCGCCGGGGACGTGCGTGCGACACCCTCGGCGTGAAAGGCCATGCACCAGCAGCCGCCGCGCAGGCCGTGGTGAGCCTCGATCAGCCGGGCAAAGTCCGGCCAGGTGGTCTCGTCCAGAGGTCGTACTTGAAAGTCGGCCATCTCTATCCGGTGGCTCCATGCTAGTCAGATCTGCGCAGGACCGGCGTGGACGAGGAGCCAGGACTGGATCCCCGGCTCCGTCCGGGCCTGTACGGGAATCGGCTACGTCAGGGGACGTGCTCACGTCCGCTCCCCGGTCTTCACGTACCTCCTGATCTGCTCCAGCGACATCCCTGCCAGGCCCAGGTCGCCAGAGCTCCTTCCCTCCTCCCACCAGTTTCGCTCGTGCACGACGTTGTAGATGTTGACGATCGAATCGATCACCGGCGTCTCGACTCCGACGGCCCTGCCGATGTGGCTCCACGGTACCAGGCCATAGGGAACGTCCTCGGTCAGGTACCGGCTCATGATGTCGTGCGGACCGGACACGGGAGTCAGGGAGATGTTGCCGTGAAGGCTCATGTACAGTTCCTGCCAGGTGTAGCCATCCTTCAGGCCGCTGAAGTCCTCGATGGGCGTCAACCGGTACCCGAGCTTACGGCCGATCTCCTTCCGTTCCCTGTCCACCTGCAGGTCGACCCGGCACGAACTCGGGGTCACACCGTGCTCATAGAGGAAGAAAGGTCGCTTGGGCGAGTTCTCGATGGCCGTGATGCTGAGCAGACACGGCCCAGAATGAACACCCGGGTTGACGATGCTGAGACCGGCCTCCAGGACGTCCTCGTACACCCTGACGTACGGGTGAATCGACCGCATGTCGTCGATGAGCTCGGAGCCCCTGGCGGCAGGCATGAACGCCACGTTGACATCGTTGCACCCATAGATCTCGACCTGGCAAGGACCTGTCAGGCGCGCGTCGTACGGAAGGTTGTTGACGTCTGCGACGACAGGGCAGTCCAGGTGGTCGAATGCCCTTCGAAACAGCAGAGCGGCAAATGCGCCCGGATAGACGACGATGACCTGATCTCTCGTGACCCTGCCGCTGAGAAGCCTTGCGTAGCCATGGTGGGCGAAGGCCGGCGTCACGACGAGAATGTACTTCACGCCGCTGATGGCGTCGTCGATGTCGCTGGTCACCTTGTTCAGCTCGAACCTGCCGCGGAGGACGCCGCTCACTTCGATCGTCCGGGCCTCGAAGAGCTCCCGGACACCGGCCTGGAACTCGGGCATTTCGAACATGTTCACGGCAAAGCCGCGGGAGGCGAGGTCGCCGGCCATGGCATGCGCTCCATGGCCTGCGCCGAGGATGGCAACAGCGTCCTTCACGACTCGCCTCCTTCGCAATCGAGGACCTGGCGCTACTGCGGGGTGACGTACGCAGCCGTCAGCCCGCCATCCACCAGGAACGTGGCTCCGCTCACATAGCTGGACTCGTCGCTGGCGAGGAACAGGGCCGCGTTGGCGATCTCGCGGGCTCCGCCCAGCCGGCCCATCGGCAGGTGGACGTGGCGGCGCTGGTAGGCCGCGGGGTCGTCGCCGAAAGCCTGCATCAGCAGCGGAGTCTCGACCGGGCCCGGGCAGAGCGCGTTGACGCGGATGCCGCGACGGGCGAACTGGACCGCCAGCTCTCGGCTCAGCGACAGCACCGCCCCCTTGGACGCGGTGTATGCGATCTGCGAGATGGCCGACCCCAGGAGCGCCACGAACGAGGCCACGTTGATGATGGAGCCACCGCCGCTCTCCAGCAGGTGAGGAATGCCGTACTTGCAGCACAGGTACACGCCCCTGGCATTCACCGCCATCACCCGGTCCCAGGCCTCGGGCTCGGTCGTCAGGATGGAGCCGTCGTCCGGGGGCGAGATGCCCGCGTTGTTGTACAGGACGTCGATCCGGCCGTAGCGCCGGCTGGTCTCCGCCAGCATCGCCTGGACGCCGTGCGGGTCGCTCACGTCGGTCCGCCGGAAGAAGGCGGTACCACACTGAGTGGCCGTCCGTTCCCCCGCATCGACGTCGACGTCAGCCACGCAGACCCGCGCCCCCTCCGCCGCGAAGAGAAGGGCCGCCTCACGCCCGATCCCTCCGGCCGCCCCCGTGATGACGGCAACCTTGCCTTTCAGTCTCGATCCACTCAAATTTCAGTCCCCGCTTGATAGACGGTTTCATCCGCGCTCGAACATCCGCTCGCGCTCGTAGCAGGTGACCATTCGATCGAACAGATCCTGCTCGGTGCGAGCGTAATGGAGGTAGTGGTCTACGACGTCGTCTCCGAAGGCCTCGCGCGCCATGCAGCCTGCCTCCATTGCGGCAATGGCGTTGCGGAGCGTGCCGGGGAAGCGTTCGACATCCGACTCATAGGCGTTGCCCTCGACCGGCGGCGGCGGCTGAAGCCGGTTCTCGATCCCGTGCAGGCCGGCCGCCAGCAGGGCGGCGAAGGCCAGGTATGGGTTGGCGTCGGCGCCGGGGATGCGGCACTCCACCCGAAGGCCCGATCCGTGACCGACGACGCGGAAGCCGCACGTCCGGTTGTCGTTGCCCCACGCCAACGTGGTGGGTGCCCAGCTGCCGGCCGCATAGCGCTTGTAGGAGTTGACCGCCGGCGCCAGGAAGACGGCCAGCTCCGAGGCGCAGGCGACCTGACCGGCCAGGTAGTGCCGGAACGTCTCGGAGCCGTTCGCGAAGGCGCCGCCCGTGCCCTGGGCCAGGTTGGAGTGGACATGGCACGAGCTCCCGATCCAGTCGTGGTGGGGCTTGGCCATGAAGGTCACCGAGCAGCCGTGCCGGTGGGCGATCTCCTTGATCCCGTTCTTGAAGATCACGTGGTTGTCGGCCATGGTGAGCGCGCCCGCGAAGCGGAGGTTGATCTCGTGCTGGCCGGGCCACGCCTCGCCCTTGGAGCCTTCGATGACGATCCCCGCACCCTTCATCCCCGTGCGGACGGCCCGGATGAA
Source organism: Candidatus Dormiibacterota bacterium (assembly GCA_046727275.1). Lineage (GTDB taxonomy): Bacteria > Chloroflexota > Dormibacteria > Dormibacterales > Dormibacteraceae > CF-161. The sequence continues at coordinate 17,243 of JBKPCH010000186.1, read as the reverse complement.
GGGCTCGTCGTACGTGGTCGCCAGGATGTGGTAATCGAGCACGTAGGGGACCGACGGTGTGAGGTCCTCGTAGCGCCTGGCGCGCGCCTCCTCGTAGGTCTCCCTGAGCAGGTAGAACTCCAGCTCCGACCCGAACATCGGCTCCAGGCCGAGCTTCCGAGACCGCTCGACCTGGCCCCTCAGGATCTGGCGAGGCGACGGGCGCACCGGCGAGCCGTCAGGCCAGGCGACGTCGCAGAGCACCAGCGCCGTTGCCTCCAACCAGGGGATGCGGCGCAGGGTGTCCAGGTCCGGTCTCATGACCAGGTCGCCGTAGCCGCGCTCCCAGCTCGCCATCTCGTAGCCGGGGACCGGTTCCATGTCCATGTCGACGGCGAGCAGGTAGTTGCAGCCATCGATCCCGTGCCCGGTGGCGACCATGTCCAGGAAGTGGTCGGCGTCCACGCGCTTGCCGACCAGGCGACCCTGCATGTCGGTCATGGCCACCAGAACGGTGTCGATCCCGCCCTCGCGGACGGCCGCGCCCAGTTCATCCAGTGTCATCAGCGGCCTCACATGGCCTCGGACTCGGCCCCTGGACCGGAGACGGTCCGAAGGAACTCACGGGTTCGCGCCTGCTTGGGGGCCCGCACCACGGCGGCCGGGGTCCCCTGCTCCACGATCACTCCCTGGTCGATGAAGAGCACCGTGTCCGAGACGTCCCGCGCGAACCCGATCTCGTGCGTGACCACCACCATGGTCATGCCCTCCCGACTCAACTCGCGCATCACCTCGAGGACTTCGGCGGTGGATTGGGGATCCAGCGCTGAGGTTGGCTCGTCGAAGAGCAGGACCAGCGGCCGGAGGGCCAGCGCCCGCGCGATCGCGACCCGCTGCTGCTGCCCACCCGACAGCCGGTCGGGCATCTCCAGGGCTTTGTCGGCCAGCCCCACCCGGTCGAGGAACTCGAGCGCGGTCCGCACCGCCTCCGCCTCCCGCACCTTCTGACCGTGTACGAGCGGCAGCACCACGTTCTCGACAGCGGTCAGGTGTGGGAACACGTTGAACGCCTGGAAGACCATGCCGACCTGGCGCCGGAGACGGACCAGGCCGGCGCCTCGCGCGAGCTGCCGGTCCCTGAAGATGGCGGTCCCGTCCACCTCGATCGAGCCCCGCGTCGGCACCTCGAGCAGGTTCAGGCAGCGCAGCAGCGTGCTCTTGCCTCCGCCGCTGCGCCCGAGCACGCTCACGACCTCGCCGCTGTGCACGTCGACGGTCACGCCACGCAGCACCTCGTGCTGGCCGAACGACTTCTTCAGGTCCCGGACCCGAATCACGCACCGCGAACCAGACGTCACGCCGCCCGCTCCGCCCGCAGGCTCCGAGCCAGGCGCTGGATCCGGACACGGCGGGGTGACAGCGGCTTTCCAGCATGGAGATGGCGTTCCAGCAGGAGGGCGAGGTGCGAGAGCGGGTAGCAGATGACGAAGTAGATCGCCCCGATCACCACGTAGACCTCCAGGGATGCGAACGTGTTGGACACGATCGTGCGGCCCTCGTTCATGAGCTCCGCGGCGCCGATGAAGGTCAGGAGCGAGGTGCCCTTGAGGAGGTCCACCAGCATCGTGCTCGACCCGGGCAGCGCCAGGCGAGTCGCCTGGGGCAGGATGACGAGCCCGAAGGCCCGCAGCGGCGTGAACCCGACGGCCTGGGCTGCCTCGCGCTGGCCCCGGAGCACACCCTGCAGGCCACCGCGGAAGACCTCGGACAGGTAGGCGCCATAGAAGATCGCAAGGCTGATCGCACCCGCCGTGAACAGGTTGAACACGAGCCCGATGGTGGCCAGGCCGAAGTAGATCATGAAGATCTCGGTCACCAGGGGCAGGTTCTTGAACGTCTCCGTGTAGATGCGGGCGAGGAGCCGCAGAGGCGCGAACGGCGACAGGCGGAGCGTCGCCACCAGCAGGCCGACCACGATGGCGCCAAGGAAGCCGGCAACCGTGAACTCGATGGTTTGCAGAGTCGCCCTCGCCAGATCGCCGGCGTAGTCCTGCCAGGGGACGTGGAACGGGCCGAAGTCGAGGTGGGGAGCCATGACCTCTGGTCTCACCCAGCTATACCGAGGGAGGCGTCCAGTCCGCCGGCCGGTCGACACCGCGCCGGTCGCCGGTGAAGCTGGGATCGGGCGTGAGCATCACCCTGGGATTGCCGCCCCACGCCTTGACCCTGGCAGCCTCGTAGCCGCTGGAATAGAACTTCCTGATCTCCTTGTTGAGCGCGTCCTCGAGCTTCTGCCCCTGAGGGCTCAGGTACCAGCCGTCCATGAAGGGCAGGAAGACGCCGTACTCGGGCGTGGCCGCGAGCTCTGCCGATGACGGTGGGGTGAACGTGACCTCGTCGAACTTCAGATTCGGGGCCAGCTTGTGCGCCTGGACCATGCCCAGTGGATCGAGGAACGCGACATCGATCCTGCCCACGTCCAGGTCGGCGAACAGCGCCTGCTGGCTGGGGTAGAGGTGCAGGTGCGCGTTGGGAATCTTCTTCAGGCCGTCGATGAAGAAGAAGGAGTCCTGCGTACCGAGGTTGATACCCGAGAGGCTCGCGATGGTGTTCGCGTGCAGACCCGGCCTCTCAGCGGCGACCGCCGGTGAATAGAACGGCGGATCGGTGAAGAGGCCCTTGTCCGCGCGCGTCTTGCGCCAGGCAACGTCGCCGATGCCGATGTCGTACCGCCTCGACTGAACCCCGGCGAGCAGTCCCGTGAAGTCGATCTCGACCGGGACCACCGTCAGGCCGAGGTCGGCAGCAGCCCGGTCGAAGAGCTCCCCGTCCAGCCCGGTCAGCTTGCCGTCCTTGAGGCCGTTGTAGGGCATGTTGCCCGTGCTGATCGCCACGGTCACCTGGCCGGGCTTGATCAGGCCGTAGTCCGATCCGGTCGTCGACGGTGAGCTGGCCCCGCCGCAGGCGGCCAGCAGGAGGAGCCCGCTGACCGCCACGAGTACGCCCCCCCACCGTTTGCGACCGTCCCACGATCGTCCAGACCACCTCAGGCCGCTCATGTCCACTCTCCCTCTCCTGGCTGTGATATATCAGTATTTGATGTGATCATATACACGATGGCCGAGGGCGTCAAGAATCGACTGGATCCCGAGGACGGCCCGTCGGCCTCCCTGGCCGAACGGGCCTACGTCCAGCTCCGTGATCAGATCATCACGACCGAGCTTCCGCCGGGCGCTCTCCTCCAGGAAGGGGAGCTCATGCGGCTGCTCGGCGTCGGACGGACGCCGGTCCGCGAGGCCCTCCTGCGGCTCAAGCAGGACGGTTTCGTGACGGTGATCCCGCGGCGGGGCACGCTGGTGTCCGAGATCCACCTCACCGACCTGGCAGCGATCTACGAGGTCCGCACCAACCTGGAGTCGTGGGAGGCAGGCCTCGCCGCCGAGCGTGCGACGGAGGCGGACCGCGTGGAGGCGTCCGCGCTCATGCGCGAGCTCAGGGCCCTGACCGAGCGCGACGGGTTCCCCGCGCTGCTCGCGCTCGACCGGCGCGTCCATCGGTTCGTCTACCGATGCGGGAAGAACGCCTTCCTGGCGGAGACGATCGATCGGTACCACAACCTGTCGCTGAGGATCCTGTACGTGGCGATGGCCCGCTACCCGGCGCTGACGCCGCGCCTGCACGATGTGGTCGAAGACCAGCTGAAGCTCCTCCAGGCGATCATCCGCGGCGATGCGCGGACCGCCCGGACGATCGCCGCCGCCCACGTACAGACCTTCCAGGCCGCGTTCCAGGAGGTCACACTGCCGGCGGGAATCACCCCGAGAGTCCGGCCCCGCAGACGAGCTTCGGGGGCCACGCGGCAGCCACAGCTCACCCCGCACCCGTGAGGGCGAGCTGCGCCTGAGGATCGGGGTCGGGCGCCGCGTGGAGGTGCGAGACTGTCTCTGTCATCGCACCTCTCACCGCCCGCGCGGAGCACGTGGGCAGCCTGCTCCGTCCCCTCTACCTGCTGGAGGCCCGGAAGGACCGCGCCGAGGGCCAGCTGAGCCAGGCGGCCTTCAAGGCGATCGAGGACCGGGCCGTGCTCGAGGTCCTGGCGCTCCAGGAGGGAGCCGGCTGCCCGGTGGTCACCGATGGCGAGCTCCGGCGCGAGTCCTTCCAGGCGGAGCTCACGGATGCGTGCGACGGCTTCGCCGGCGTCGAGATGAACGCCTGGCTCTGGGGCGACTGGCGCTCTGACGTGGTCGGAGACCTCACGGTGCCGCGGCCGCCGGGGCTGGCGGTCGTCGGCCGGGTCCGGCGGCGCCGGGGCCTTGCCGCCGAGGAGTTCGCGTTCCTCCGTGGCCAAACCGACCGCGTCGCGAAGGTGACGCTCCCCAGCCCCTCGCTCTTCGCCAACCTGTGGTCGCCTGAACGGTCGACCGCCGCCTACCCGACCTTCGACGCCTTCATGGTCGACGTGACCCAGATCCTGCGCGACGAGGTGCGAGAGCTGGTCCGGCTCGGCTGCTCCTACGTCCAGCTGGACGCGCCCCACTATCCGCTGCTGGTGGACCCACGCTGGCGCGCGTTCTACGAGGCCCGGGGCTGGCCGCTCGAGCGCTGGCTCGACTACGGCATCGAGCTGGACAACGCCGTGATCGAGGCGGGCCGGCCGGCCACCTTCGGCCTCCACCTCTGCCGCGGCAACCAGCGCAGCCGCTGGCTGGTCTCGGGCGGCTACGAGGCGATCGCGGTCCCGCTGTTCGGGGGCACGCACGCGGACCGCCTGCTCCTGGAGTACGACGACCAGCGGTCTGGCTCGTTCGACCCCCTCCGCGCCGTCCCGGAGGACAGGACCATCGTCCTCGGCCTGGTGACGACCAAGGTGCCGAACCTGGAGTCCGAGGAGGAGCTCGTCTCCCGCGTGCTTGCGGCCAGCCGGTTCGTGGACCTGGAGCGGCTCGCAGTGGGCACGCAGTGCGGGTTCGCCACCTCGCTGGAGGGCAACCTGCTCGGGGTCGAGGACGAGCGCCGGAAGCTGGCGCTGATCGTCCGCGTCGCCGAGCGGGTGTTCGGCTGACGCCGGGCGCGGTCAGCGGGACTCGATGGCGAACACCGGGTGGTCCGGGGCGATCCTGGCGATGTCGGCCTCCGGCGAATCGGCGCTCACGCCGGCGAAGAACATGCCGACCTCGAACTTCCAGCGCCGCAGGTAGGTGCGCAGGATGGGCGGTCGCTGCTCGAGCGGGACCTCGACCGCGCTGAATCGCTCGACCCGGCGCCCCAGCAGCAGCTCGCCGTCGCCGGCGGCGCGCAGGTTGCGCACCCACTGCGTGTGGCCGCGCGGCGCGACCAGGTAGCGCTGGCCGTCGATCGTGAGCAGGTTCACGGGTGTCGTGTACAGCCGGCCGCTCTTGCGACCGCGGACGCGCAGGATGCGGGAATCCCACAGGCTGATGCCCAGCCGTGCGAGCAGGGCCACGAGGCCGTTGAGGACGTGGTTGCTGAACCAGTTCCCACGCTGATAGTGGAGCGCGGTCCGGCCGCCTGCCTGCCGTTCGCTCATCGTCGTTCCTCCTCCTGCGCCGAGATGTACGCGTCCAGTCCCGCCAGCGCCTCCGCGGTCGCCGGCTCGGGCAGGCCGAGCGCGCGCAGGTTCCACTCGGCCATGAACCGGGCGACGGACCGGGGCGGCTCCGTCACCAGGCCGGTCACGGCTGCCTCCAGCACCTGGACGACGGCGCCGATCCAGGCCTGGGACACGAGCTCGGGGGGCTTGCCCTGCAGGAGCTCGGGCGCCTCGGCCGAGATCCGCCGGCCGCGTTCCACCGAGTAGTCCAGAGCGATCCTGCGCGAGCTGGCGGTCGGCGCCTCGATGAGCACAACCCGTCCGAGCGCGGGCCGCTCGAGCGTCCACGTCACCGACGCGTAGACGCTCACCGGCACCCGCGCCAGCGGCGGCACGCCGCTCGTGGCGCGCTGGACGACCGCGTCCAGCTCCAGGCTCGCCCGCTCGACGACCGCCTGCAGCAGCGCTTCCTTGTTGGGGAAGTAGAAATAGCAGTTCCCGATCGACGTGCCGGCCAGGTCGACCACCTGGCGCAGCGACGTCGCCTGGTAGCCCTCCTGGGCGAACAGCCGCTCGGCCGCGTCCAGGAGCCGGGTCCGCATCTCCTGGCGCCGCCTCTCGCCTCGCTCCGTCACGCGGTACGGCACGGCCCACCAAGCATCGAACGCCATTCCATGCTTGAAGTATAGAACGGGGCTCTACGCTTGCGCAAGAGCCCGGGCGGTCAGCCGCCCGGGAAGCCCGTCACCAGGTGCCACAGCGCCGCCAGCGGGTTCGGGGGCCCCGCGTCCTGGCGGGCCCTCGGGCGGGCGGCCGGCTGGGCCGCCGGGGCAGGAGTCGCCACGATGTACAGCTTCTCGTCCTTCCGGGCGTAGCCGTCCTTGCGGGCCTCCTCCTCGCTCGCGGTGCCCGAGGAGATGGCGCTCATGTCCCGGCGGTAGCTGTCGTTCGTCTGCTGCAGGGCGGCGTTCTGGCTGCGGACGGACGCCGCCTGGCGGCTCAGGGACTGGTTGAGCGACACCTCCTGGAGGAGGGAGCCCACCATCCAGAGGGCCGCCACCCCGACTGCGCCGAGGAGGACTGTCTGATGGGACAGCCGGACGCGCTGGTTGACGATGCCGTTGCTCGCGGATGCTCTGCGGGGACGCATGGGAGGACGTCGAAGTGAACGAGGGGCAACGAGGGGAACAGATAACGGCGCAGGGCCAATATAACATCGGCCAGGCGAAGTGCCAATGGGCGAAATCGGCCGGTGGAGCCGGGTCAGCCCCGCGCGCGCTCCCAGAGCTCGGCCTGCTGGTCCCGGTCCAGGTCCCGGTAGGCGACGCCCCGCTCGCGGGCCTCGCCGTCCATCGCCGCGAAGCGGTCGCGGTAGCGCTGGCCCGCCGCGCGCAGCGCGTCCTCGGGGTTGACGCCCAGCTTGCGGGAGAGGCCAACGGCCGCCAGCAGCAGGTCGCCCACCACCCGTGCCGTCTCCTCCCGCTCGCCGGCCCCGGCCCGCTCCCGCGCCTCCTGCGTCCGCTCGGAGATCGCCTCGGCGGCGGCGTCCGCCGTGTCGACGTCGAAGCCGACCCGCGCGGCCCGCTTCTGCATGTTGTACGTCCAGGCCAGCGCCGGGAGCGACGGTGGCACGCGGTCGAGCGGCGTCTCCGACGCGCGGCCGGCCCGCGCGGCGTCCTCGGCCTTGCGCCGCTCCCAGTTGCGGAGCACCGCCTCGGCGTCCGCCGCCTCCTCGTCGCCGAAGACGTGCGGATGGCGGGCCACCATCTTGGCCGCCGCCGCCTCCGACACCTCCGCGGCGTCGAAGCGCCCGTCCTCCTCCGCGATGGCGGCGTGCATGGCGACCTGCAGCAGCACGTCGCCCAGCTCCTCCTTGAGCTTGCCGTCGTCCTGCCCGCGGTCGATGACCTCGAGCAGCTCGTAGGCCTCCTCCAGCAGGTAGGGGCGGAGCGACTCGTGGGTCTGCTCGCGGTCCCAGGGGCAGCCATCGGGGGCGCGCAGGCGGCGGGCGATCTCGAAGATGGCGCCGATGCCGTCGCGGTACGGGCGGTCGGCGGCCGGGTGGGGCGAGCGGGCGGCGTCGGGCTCAGGCATGGCCGACCTGAATGGTCGCAGATCCGTACAGCTCGGCCATGGTCTCCAGCAGCCTCGCCAGCTCGTCGCGCCAGCCCTCGCCCTGCCGGCGCAGCAGGAGGCGGTTGGGCCGCACGCGCAGCCGGCCGGTGAACCGCCGCTCCAGCTCGTCGACGTCCAGCAGGCGGTCGGGGTCGACGCGGATCGCGATGTCGTGGCCGTCGCTGACCACCGCCCGCAGCCCCAGGCGCTGGCCGAGCAGCTTGACCCGGAGGGAGTAGACCAGGTTGTCCAGTTGGGCCGGCGCCGGGCCGTAGCGGTCCCGCAGCGAGCGCAGGACGCTCTCCAGCTCCGCCTCGTCCTCGGCCGCCGCCAGCTGCCGGTAGGCGTCCAGCCGCAGCCGCTCGTCCCGGATGTAGGAGCGGGGTACGAAGTGGTCGAGCGGCAGGTCCACGGTGAGCTCGGGCGTGGACAGGACGTCGCCGACGCGCGCCTCCTCGCCCGAGCGGAGCTTCGCGACCGCGCCCTGCAGCATCTGCAGGTACATCTCGAAGCCGACCGAGGCGATGGCCCCGTGCTGCTCCACGCCCAGCAGGTTGCCGGCGCCCCGGATCTCCAGGTCGCGGAGCGCGATCTTGAAGCCCTGGCCCAGCTCGTGCAGGCCGGACATCACGTCCAGCCGCTTGTCCGCCGCCTCCGTGAGCGAGCGGGCCGGATCGTAGAGGAAGTAGACGTACGCCCGCTTGCCGGCACGGCCGACCCGGCCCCGCAGCTGGTACAGCTGGGACAGCCCGAACCGGTCGGCCCGCTCGACCACCATCGTGTTGACGTTGGGGATGTCCAGCCCCGACTCGATGATGGTCGTGCAGACCAGCACGTCGAACCGGCCTGCCGCGAAGTCGACCATGACCGTGGCCAGCTCGTCCTCCTCCATCTGGCCGTGGCCGATGGCGACGCGGGCCCGGGGCACCAGCTCCGACACCCTCCGCGCGGCCCTGTCGATCGTGCGGACCCGGTTGTGAACGAAGTAGACCTGGCCGCCGCGGTCCAGCTCGCGCTCGATGACCTCTGTCAGGAGCTTGTCGTCGTCCGCCGTGACGTACGTCTTGATCGGCTGGCGGTCTTCGGGCGGCGTCTGGATCACGCTCATGTCCCGGATGCCGACCACGGCCATGTGCAGGGTGCGCGGGATCGGGGTCGCGGACAGCGACAGCACGTCCAGGCTGGAGCGCATGCGCTTGAACCGCTCCTTCTGCATGACGCCGAAGCGCTGCTCCTCGTCGATGATCAGCAGGCCCAGCCGCTTGAACTTCACGTCGCGCTGGAGCAGGCGGTGGGTGCCGATCACGATGTCCACTGCCCCGGCCTTCACGCCCGCCAGGGTCCGCTTCTGCTCGTCCTCCGTCCGGAAGCGGGAGAGCACCTCGATGGTCACCGGGAACTTCTTCAGCCGCTCCTGGAAGACCTGGAAGTGCTGCTGGACGAGCACGGTGGTCGGCGCCAGCACGGCCGCCTGGCGGCCGCTCATGACCGCCTTGAAGGCGGCGCGCAGCGCCACCTCCGTCTTGCCGAAGCCGACGTCGCCGCAGAGCAGCCGGTCCATCGGCCGGTCCGACTCCATGTCGGCCTTGATCTCGGCCAGCGCCTGCACCTGGTCGGGCGTCTCCTCGTAGGGGAACGACTCCTCCAGCTCGGCCTGCCACGGCGTGTCCGGCGCGAACGCGAAGCCGGGCCTGGCCTCGCGGCGCGCGTAGACGCGCAGCAGGTCCTCCGCCACGTCCTCGACGCTCTTGCGGGCGCGGGCGCGGGCCCGCTCCCAGTCGCCCGTGCCCAGCCGGTGCAGCGGCGGGCGCTCGTCCGAGCCGCCGACGTACTTCTGGACGCGGTCCAGGCTCTCGACCGGCACGAAGAGCTTGTCGCCCTCCGCGTACTCCAGCTCCAGGTACTCGCGCTGGATGGTGCCGCCCTGCTCCGGGTCCTGCGCGTCGAGCAGGCGCATGCCGCTGAAGCGGGCGATGCCGTGGTCGACGTGCACCACCAGCTCGCCGGGCTCGAACTCCAGGTGCAGGGTCACCTCGCCGCGCGTCGAGCGCCGTGACGGCCGCGCCGCCACCCGCCGGACACGGCCGAACAGCTCGGCATCGCTGTAGACCTGCAGCCCAAGCTCGTCGTTCCGGAAGCCCGACGGCACGTCCAGGTCCGCGCGGTACAGCCCGGGCGCGGGGTCGAGGTCCAGGTCGAGGTCCACCTCGGTCGGCGCACGCCGCACGCCGGCGTCGGCCAGCATCGCCTGGACGCGCTCCGCCTGCTCGGTGGCCAGCACGACCGCGTTCGAGGCCGCCGCCGCGGTCAGCTCGGCCACCGCCCGCGGCCGGCCCATCAGCGGCTCCAGCTCGTGCCAGCCCAGGTCCGCCGCGCCGTCCACATCCGCCGCCCAGGCCGTCAGCGCCGACGCCCGCTGCCCGGCCGCCGGCTCCCGCAGCCGATCGACGTCCACCATCGGCGGGACGAAGCCCACCGGCAGCTCGCCGTCCCCCGACTCGGCCTGGGCCAGCATCGAGGTCTCGTCCTGGAGCTCGCACGCGTCCGCCAGCTGCCGGTCCGGTTCCAGGTCCACCACCACCACGTCCGGCGGCAGGTGGTCCAGCAGGGAGGGCAGGCGCTCGTCCAGGTAGGCGCCGTACAGCTCCACGCCCGGGAAGGCGCCTCCGCCGGCCAGACGCTCCAGGTCCTCCTCCCACTCGGCCCGGACGTCCTCGCGCAGCCCCTGCAGCGCAGCCCTCTCCCGGAGGCGCCGGGCGGCCGCCTCGCCCCGCTCCGGGCCCAGCAGCAGCTCGCGGCCCGGCCGGATCGTCACCTGCGGCACCGCCATCACGGAACGCTGGTTCCTGGGGTCGTACAGCCGGAGCGTGTCCAGCTCGGTCCCGAAGAACTCGGCCCGCACCGGCGAGCGGGCGGCGGCCGGGAACACGTCCAGGATGCCGCCGCGGAGGGCGAACTGCCCGGCCGTCTCGGCGAGGGGCTCCCTCGTGTAGCCCAGCTCGACCAGGCGGGCGGCCAGGTCGGTCGGGTCGGCCTGCAGGCCCGGCCGCAGCACGATCGTGGTCGCCGCCAGGTCCTCCGGCGCGACGGTCATCCGCATCATCGCCCGGCGGGAGGACACGACCAGCGCCGGCTCGCCCGGGCCGGAATCGGAGCCGGAGCGGGACGCCGCCAGCGCGGCCAGCGCCTCCAGGCGCTGCGAGACCATCTCGTCGAAGGCTGGCGGCCGGTCGAGGAACGAGACCGTGACCTCGGCGAAGAGGTGCGCGGACGGACGGCCCGCCAGCCAGGGCCGCAGGTCCGGCAGCAGGCGCGCCGGGCCCTGCGCCAAGACGAGGGTGGACCGCCCCTGCTCGGCCGCCGCCCTGGCCACCGACGAGACGACCAGCGGCCGGGCGGCGCGCGGCAGCCGCCCAACCCGCAGCGAGCTGCCCGGCCGCGAGAGCCAGTCGCGCAGCGATCCGTCGAACGTGCGTTCCCACAGTGCGCTCACGGTAGCTCCTCGCAGCCCAGAGATCCAGCCCGGTTGTAAAGATCCATCGCCCTGGCGAGCCCGCTGGTCACCGCGGTCTCGACGGCGGCCGCCACGCCGTCGATCACGGGCTGGAGCGACTCCTCCTCGCGGCGCGAGAAGCGGCCCAGGACGTGGTCGATGCCCGGACCGGAGCCCGTCCGCTCCGGCTTGCCCACGCCCACCCGAAAGCGGACGAACTCGTCGCCGTGGAGGGAGGCGATGATCGAGCGGATGCCGTTGTTGCCCGCGGCCGAGCCGCCGATCCTGATGCGCATCCGGCAGAAGGGCAGGTCCAGCTCGTCGTGGACGACCCAGACCGACTCCAGCGGGATCTCGAGGTCGCGCACGGCCTCGAGCACCGCGCGGCCGCTCAAGTTCATGTACGTCTGCGGCTCGATCAGCCAGATGCGCCGGCCAGCCAGGAGGCCGCAGCCCATCCGCGAGTGCCAGCGCCTGCGACCGAGCTCGATCCCGGCTTTCGCCGCGAAGGCGTCGAGGCACGCCCAGCCGAGGTTGTGGCGGCTGCGCGCGTAGTCCGGCCCCGGGTTCCCGAGGCCGACCAGGAGGAGGTCCGAGTCGGCGGGTTGGCTTTGCATGGACATGGGCACACCTGGGCCTGCCGCGCGCCGCGGCCGGGCCCTTTCTTGGGCAAACGATTGTAGGAGGGCGGCGAATTCCCCGATCGACCGCGGCCGGCTAGAGCTCTACAGCCGGCTGGAGGCCGGGCGCACGCCGCCCCGTGCGAGGGCCGCCAGCGTCAGGGCCGTCATGGCTCGCTCCTCCTCCGGCGTGGCGTGGTCCCAGCCGAGCAGGTGGAGCAGGCCGTGCACGGCCAGCAGGGCGGCCTCGACCTCGGCCGGGTGGCCGAAGGCCGCCGCCTGCCTCGTGACCGCCGGCCACGAGAGCGCGATGTCGCCCAGGTAGCCGCTGGCCAGGTCGCCGCTGGGAAAGGAGAGGACGTCCGTGGCGTGGTCCTCGCCCAGGAACTGCCGGTTGAGGCGGCGGAGCTCGCGGTCGCCGGTGATCCGGACGGTCAGCTCCGGAGCGTCGCCGGCGGGCGCCAGGGCCGCCGCCACCGCCGGCTCCACCGCCGCCGCGCGCAGCGCCGAGCGGAGCCGGTCGGGCGGCAGCGGTGCCTTCACGGCCTTCACCACCCCGACCCTCAGCCCCCCGATCACGCGGCCTGCGCGCCGCGCCTCGCCAACGCCGACAATTGACCTTCCGTGATCGACCTGCTCTCCTTCTTCCACGCTCGCCTCGCCCTCGCCCTGATCCTGTTCGCCGCCGCCCTCGGCGTGTGGGGAACGGCCGCGCTGCTCATCCGCCGGGCGATCAGCCCCGGCTACCGGTCGAGCTACATCCTGATGATCGCCCTGACCGGGGTCGAGGGCCTGATCGGCCTGATCCTGATCACGACGACGCGGCCGCACCAGCTCCTGCACGTGGTCTACGGCGCCTTCGCGTTCCTGTTCCTGCCTGGCGTCTACTTCTGGGCCACCCGGGGCAGCCGGCTGCGCGAGGCGGCCGCGCTGGCCGCCGCCTGCTGGATCGTGGCCATCGCGTTCGCCCGCGGGATCACAACCGGCACCGGCTAATTAGGAAGGCCGGACGGCGGCGCCGCTCCACGCCTCCCACCAGGCGGCCAGCCCCTCGCGCCACGGCCGGAGCGCCGGCACCCGGCTCGACGCGAGGCAGCCGTTCAGCGGCCGCGGCGCCGGGACGTCCAGCTCGGCGGTCGTGACTCGGGCCACCTCCGCCTGGACGCCGGCCAGCCGCAGCGCCTCGACGGCCAGCTCCCAGAACGAGCAGCAGCCGGCCGCGACCAGGTGCACGACCCCGGCCTCGCCCCGGCCGGCCAGCTCGAGCGCGGCGGCGGCCAGGTCCCGGGTGTACGTGGGGTTGAGCCGCTGGTCGTCCACCACGCGCAGCGGCTGGCCCTGCCTGGCCCTGGCCACGATTCGCTCCGGGAAGCTGCCGCCCTTCACCGCGGAGCCCACCGCTCCGAACAGCCCGGACGAGCGGACGACCAGCGCGCCGGGCAGCGTGTCCAGGACCTGCCGCTCGCCCTCCAGCTTGGAGCGGGCGTAGGCGCCCAGCGGCCGGGGCTCGTCGGCCTCGGTGAACGGCCGGTCCCCCTCGCCGCCGAAGACGTAGTTGGTCGAGAAGTGGACCAGCCGTGCGCCGGACTCGCGGCAGGCCTCGGCCAGGATCCTGGGGCCCTCCGCGTTCGCGGCCAGCGCCGGGTCGGGGTCCGACTCGGCGGCGTCGACGGCGTTGTAGGCGGCGCAGTTGAAGACCAGGTCGTGCCCGTCGACGGCCGCCCTGACCGCCTGCCGGTCGGTGATGGAGAGGCCCTGGCGGTCGTGGGCGTCGGCGTCCGGCAGCAGCCGGCGCAGGTCGGTCCCGAGCTGGCCGGCCGCCCCAGTGATCAGCGCGCGCACCGCGCTATGGTGCCACCGGGAGCGCGCCCGCCGCCCGGAATAACGACCGGGGCCGGCGGCTATCGTTATGGCAACAGCGATGGATCGACTGGCCGAGCGGCTGGCAGCGGGTCCCGTCCTCTTCGACGGCGCCATGGGCACCGAGCTCCTGTCTCGAGGGGTCGCCTCGGGCCGCTGCCTGGAGGAGCTGAACCTGACCGAGCCGGCGCTCGTCAGCGGCGTCCACCGCGACTACATCGCCGCCGGCGCGGACGTGATCGAGACGAACACGTTCGAGGCCAACCGCTTCGGGCTCGGCGACCACTACCTGGAGGACCGCGTGCGCGAGATCAACCGGGCGGGCGCCCGGCTGGCGGTCGAGGTCCGCAACGCGTCGGGCCGGCCGGTCCTGGTCGCCGGCTCCGTGGGCCCGCTGGGCCGCCCGATCGAGCCCGTCGGCGCCATCAAGCGGTCGTCCGCCGAGCGCATGTTCCAGGAGCAGATCGAGGCGCTGGTGGAGGGCGGCGTGGACCTGCTGGTCATGGAGACCTTCACCGCGCTCCACGAGCTGGAGCTCGCCGTGCGGGTCGCCAGGCGGGTCGCGCCGGACCTGCCGGTGGTGGCCAGCCTGAGCTTCGACGACGAGGGCGACCCCGCCGCCGCGGCGGTCGCGCTGGTCGAGACGGTGTGCCCGCTCGGGGTGACCGCCGTCGCGGCCAACTGCGGCAGCGGCCCCGAGCCCGCCCGCAACGTCGTCCGGCACCTGCTGGCGGCCGGCGCGCCGGTGGCCGGCGCCTGGCCCAACGCCGGGATGCCGGAGCGCGTCAGGGGCCGCCTGGTCTACACGGCCGGCCCCGAGTACTTCGCGGCGACCGCCGCCCGGATGGTCGCCGAGGGGGCCCGGATCGTGGGCGGCTGCTGCGGGACCGGCCCGAAGCACGTCGCGGCCCTGCGGGCGAGCCTGGCCGAGGCCGCCTCGGGCGCCGTCGCCGTCTCGCGGCCAGCGGTGAGGGCCGGACGCGAGCAGCCCCTCCCCACCCCCACCTCGGGGCTGGCCCGCGACCTGGCGCAGGGGCGCTTCGCCATCTCCGTCGAGCTGACGCCGCCCCGCGGCATCGACCCCGGCCGGATGCTGGCCGGGGCGCGGCTGCTCAAGGAGGCCGGCGTCGACTACGCCAACGTCACCGACTCGGCGATGGCCCGTCTGCGCATGGGCGTCATCAGCTGCGCGGCCCTCGTGCAGCAGCAGGTGGGCCTGGAGGCGATCGCCCACTTCACGTGCCGCGATCGCAACGTCATGGCGATCCAGTCGGAGCTGATCGGCGCGCACGCGCTCGGAATCCGCAACGTCCTGGCCCTGCGGGGCGACCCGCCCCGGGTCGGCGACTACCCGAACGCGACTCCCGTCTGGGACGTCAACGCGGTCGGGCTGATCACGATCCTGGCCGGCCTCAACCACGGGCTGGACGCGAACGGGACGCCGATCGGCGAGCACGCCGCGTTCCACGTCGGCGCGGCGGTCAACCCCGGCGCCGAGGATCCCGAGCGTGAGCTGCGGCTGCTGCGCCGGAAGGTCGCTGCTGGCGCCCAATTCGTCGTCACCAACCCCATCTACGACGAGGGCGCGCTGCAGCGGCTGCAGGACATCACCGCCGAGGTCCAGGTGCCAGTGCTGGTCGGGGTGCTGCCGCTGCGCTCGCACCGACAGGCCGAGTACCTGCACCACGAGGTGCCCGGCATCTCGGTGCCCGAGGGCCTGCGCGAGCGCCTGGAGCGGGCGGGGGACCGGGCCGCCGAGCTCGGCGTGGAGCTGGCCGTCGACTTCCTGGAGGCGGCCCGGGAGCAGGTGCACGGTGCCTACGTCATCCCCTCGGCCGGCCGCTACGACCTCGCGGCCAGCGTGGTCACGAGGACGCGCGAGCTGGTCGGCTGACCGCTCCGGCGATCAGCCGGTCAGTCGTCCGTGTGGCGGGCGCGCAGGCGGTCGAGGCGCTCGCGCTTGGCGCACAGGGCGCGCCGGAGCGCCTGCTGCAGCTGGATGTCGTTCATCGGCACCACCCTGAGCCGGGCTTCCAGCTGCCGCACCTCGACCTCGGCATTGGTCAGTTCCAGGTCTATCGCTCGCATTCCCAGTCCTTTGTTTCCCCTGGCGCTATTTTCGCAGCCCGCCGCTGATTTCTCAAGCACTGCCTTGAGAAAACTTGGCGCGGGTCAGCAGCGAGCGCAGGGCCGGAGGCAGCCGGTCCTCCTGGATGGTCGCCTCGCGCCCCCCTAACCGGAAGCGGTAGACGAACCGGTCGTTCCCGGACGGTGGCGCCGCCGGCCGCCCGAGGAACTCCTCCAGGGCCGCGTCCTCCTCGGGGCTGAGCTCCTGCAGGGGGAGGGTGGCCCTCAGCGTCAGGCCGCCGAAGCCGCCCGAACGCTCGACCTTGAGGAGGTCCGGGCGGCCCTGCGCGCTCATGCCGTCGCGACGGCTCCGGCCACGCGGGACGGGGGCAGCACCTCGACCTGCGCCCAGGCGTCCGCCACCGCGCTCGCCTCCTGCGAGGCCGCGCCGTACATCACGCAGGCCGCGGCAACCGTGGCCCCGGCAAACGTGTGGAACTGGGCGTTCGACGGCACCGCCCGGCTGGCCAGCACGTGGTACCAGATGCGCCCGGCCCGCTCCCAGGCCTCGCCGCCGAGCGCCGTCGCGGCCAGGTAGAAGGCGTGGTTGGGGATGCCCGAGTTGAGGTGGACGCCGCCGTTGTCGGCGCTGGTGCTGACGTACTCGCTCATGGTGGCGGGCTGGCGGTCGCCGTCGAAGGCGGTCCCGGGCGCCTTCATGGAGCGCAGCGCGGTGCCGCGCAGGGCCGGGCCCAGGATGCCCTCGCCGAGGAGCCAGCTCGCCTCGGCTGCCGTCTGGCCCAGCCGGTACTGCTTGACGAGCGAGCCGAACACGTCGGCGACCGACTCGTTGAGCGCGCCCGACTGGCCGGTGTAGAGGAGGTTGACGGTGCTCTGGACGACGCCATGGGTGAGCTCGTGGCCGATGACGTCGACCGCCCGCGTGAAGCCAGTGAAGAGGCGGCCGTCGCCGTCGCCGAACACCATCCGCTCGCCGTCCCAGAAGGCGTTGTCGTAGCTCTCGCCGAAGTGGACCTCGCCGAGCAAGGGCAGTCCCGCGTCGTCGATCGAGTCCCGCATGAGCACGTCCCAGTAGAAACGGTACGTGTCGCCAAGGCCGTCGTAGGCCTCGTTGGCGGAGACGTCGGCGACGGGCTCCTGGCCCTCGACGCGCAGGACGGCCATCGCGCGGGCGTCGGCCCGGTGCTCGGCGTCGTAGATGGTCCGGTGCGGCTCGCCCCGGCCCACCGGCATCGGCAGGAAGCGCGGCGAGGCCGCGGGCGCCAGGAAGGCGCTCTGGACCCGGGACGTGCGGATCGAGGCATCGATTGCGAGGGTGCTCAGGGCCGCGTCGCGGTCCTCGGGCGACCCCTCGCGGGCGATCAGCTCGAACAGCTGGGGCGGGACGATGGGCTGGTGACGCCCGGGCATGGCCTCCTCCTCCTGGTTGGCAAAGCGGCGAGGTGGAGCGTAGCCGGTACGCGCGCCGGTGGCAACCGGGGATTCGAGGGCCGGCGGGCGGGGCCGCCGCGGCGGTTGCCGGGTCGGTGCCGGGTCG
>JBKPCH010000185.1:0-23427 GCA_046727275.1 Candidatus Dormiibacterota bacterium | reverse complement strand
GCGTACGACCTGACCTCCTCCGGCCGCAGCGCCCGCCGCAGCAGGATCGTCAGGGGGAAGGCCAGCGCGGTCAGCCCGGCGGCGACCCAGAACGCGTCGGTGAAGCCTCTGGTCGCCTGCTCCAGCAGGACCGACTTGATCGCGGGCGGGAGGTGCGCGGCGGCGAGGCTGGCGCCGTTGGGGGCCGGCGACCCGGCCGGCAGCCGCGGCAGGTTGGCGCTGATCCGCGCGGTCAGGACGGTCGCCATGATGGCGATGCCGAGGCCGCTGGCCACCCGCTGGACCACGTTCGCGATCGACGTCGCGCGCGGGATTACCTGCGGGGCCAGCGTGACGTAGGCGGCAGACATGCTGGGCATCATCGAGAAGCCCATCCCCAGCCCCCGCACGAAGAGCATGGCGACGATGAGCTGCTTCGAGGCGTCCGCGGTCAGCGTCGTCATCCAGATGGTCGAGCCGAACAGGAGCGTGAGGCCGATCGGCACGACCCACCGGGCGCCGATCCGGTCGGTCAGGTTCCCCGAGATCGGCATGACGAGCGCGGCCCCGAGGCCCTGGGCGCCCAGGATGAGGCCCGCGTCCAGCGCGCTGTAGCCCTGGATCTGCTGGAGGAAGAGAGGGAACAGCAGGATGGCGCCGAACAGGCTCAGGGCGACCAGGAAGTTCATCGAGAGGGAGGCGCTGAACGCCGCATCCCGGAAGATGCGGATGTCGATCAGCGGG
This sequence comes from Candidatus Dormiibacterota bacterium, assembly GCA_046727275.1. GTDB lineage: Bacteria > Chloroflexota > Dormibacteria > Dormibacterales > Dormibacteraceae > CF-161. The sequence goes on along the minus strand of JBKPCH010000185.1, from coordinate 22,704 downwards.
TGCTCCCGGCGCAGCTCGTAGAGGCAGAAGGCGACGAGCAGGACGAGGCCGGACGCCAGCGGCGCGATGGTCTGGAACGAGTCCCAGCCGTACGTGCCGGGCTGGCTGAGGCCGTAGACCAGGCCGATCACGGCGCCCGTCGCGAGGAGGAGGCCGCCGACGTCGAGCGGCTCGCGCCGTGCGCCCTCCGGCCGGCCCCCGCGCAGGAACAGCGCCGCCAGCGTCACCCCGGCGACGCCGATCGGGACGTTGATGTAGAAGATCAGCCGCCAGCTGGCAGCCTGGATCAGCCAGCCGCCGAGGGTGGGGCCCAGCACCGGGCCCACCAGCATGGGCACGCCGAGCATGGACATGACGCGGCCCCGCTCGTCCGGGCGCGTCACGGACATCAGCGTCGCCATGCCGACCGGCATGATCAGGCCGCCGCCCAGGCCCTGGAGGACGCGGAAGCCGATCAGGGCCTCGGTGGACCAGGCCAGCCCGCACAGCACGGAGCCGGCGACGAACAGGACCTGGCTCACGACGAACACGCGCTTGGCGCCGTAGCGGTCCGTCAGCCAGCCGGTGAGCGGGATGACGGCGGCCAGCGCCAGGGTGTATGCGGTCACGATCCACTGGACGCTGGACAGCGGGACGTTGAAGTCGGCCTCCAGCGTCGGCAGGGCGACGTTGACGACCGTCTGGTCCAGGATCACCATGGTTCCGCCGACCATCACGACGCCGCTGGCCACCCACTTGTAGTCGATCCGTCCGCGCCGCACCGCCTCACCCGGCCCCGCGGTCTTCAGCGCAGTGGTCATTTCGTAGATAATACAGGTTGCCTTGATGGTTAAGTCAACCCAAATCAACACGGGGCCGGGCGGGGAAGAGCAGGCCGACCAGGTCCTGGCCGTGGTCAAGCGGATCCGCACCGTGCTGGTCGGGGACCTCGCCCCCCGCTGGCTGGACCTCAACCTCACGATGGCCCAGATCCACGTGCTGCACGCGATCCGGCGCGGCGGACGCGTCAGCGGGCGCCAGCTCGCGGCCGAGCTGGGCGTCTCGCCGGCCGCGGTCGTTCCGGTCTGCGACCGCCTGGAGCAGCAGGGCTACGTCGAGCGGGCCCGCGACCTGGACGACCGGCGCATCCAGTGGCTGCGGCTCACTCCGTCCGGCCTGGAGCTGGTGGACGGCTTCGGCGCGGCGGGCAGGGCGCGCGTCACGGCCGCGCTGCACCGGCTCTCCGAGGAGGACCGCGCGGCCCTCGTCCGCTCGCTGGAGGCGCTGGCGGCGGCGCTGGAGACCGGGGACCGGGAGCCGCCGGGCGGCTGACCCGGCGCCAGGCCGGTCACGCCTCGCGATCCGGCAGCTCCGACTCCAGCACCCTCCGGACGTGCTCGCGAAACGGGCCGGCCTCCGTCGTGAAGGCCGGCTCGTCTGGCCGCACCCGGCGGAGGCCGATCGTGCCCAGGTAGGCCGCGGAGGCCAGGACGGCGTGCCAGCGGGCGCGGTCGGGCGGTAGACCGCAGGCGATCAGGGTCGCGGTCACGAACTCCGCCCTCCGCTCGGAGACGCGGCGGAGCACCGGTCCCACCGCCGGGTCGCCGGCGTGGCTGAGCAGCGTCGCGTGCAGCGATCCCCGCTGGACGTCGTCGGCCAGGACGTCGAACAGCCGGCGCAGGCGCTCCCTGGGGTCGGCGATCTCCTCGAGGCCGGCGACGAGGTCGATCGCGGCCTCCCGCTCCCACAGCTCCAGGGCGGCCGCCACGAGCTCGGCGCGGTCGTGGAAGTGCCAGTAGAAGCTGCCCTTGGTGGTGTGCAGCCGCTCGGCCAGCGTCTCCACCACCACGGCGGAGAGGCCGCGCTCGCGCATGGTGTCGAGCGCCGCCCGCGCCCAGTCCGACCGGCCCAGGCGCCCGCTCCCGGTACTCGCCGACCTTGACGCGGACATTCTCCATACGGTACCGTACGGTCATGACCATACGCCACCGTATGTTTCGGCGAGCGCCGTTCGCGGCGCTGTGGCTGGCCCTGGCCGCGCAGGTCGCCTGGATGGCGGGGGACCTCCTCGCCTGGCACTCCCCCGACGGCAAGCCGGGGTACGACGCGCTCCTGGTGGTCCTGTTCGGGGCGCTGGCCGTCACGCGGGGCCGGCCCCGAGGGGTCGCCGTGGCCGTGCGGGCCGCCATCGGGCTCGCCTTCGTGCTGTCGGTGGCCGATCGCCTCGGCCTGCTCGGGCCCCCCGGCTCCGGCGGGGTGTCGTGGGGCGGCTGGCCCGCGTTCGTCGCCTACACCCGCTCCGTCAACGCCTTCCTGCCCGCCGCCGCCGCGCCGGTCCTGGCGGTCCTCGCCACGCTTGCCGAGGGGAGCCTCGGGCTGGCGCTGCTGCTCGGCGTCCGCCTGCGCCTGGCGGCCGCGGGCGCCGGGGCCCTGACGCTGCTCTACGCCGTCGCCATGACGATCTCGCTGCCGCCCTACGCCCAGTTCCAATACGCCGTCCTGGCCTTCTCGGCCGCGGCCTGGGCGCTGGCGACGGTGGACGCGTCCCCGTTCAGCCTCGACGCGCTGGCCGGTCGCCTGGCCGCTCGTCCTGACGCAGCACCTCGCGCACCTGCCGCGCCACCTCCAGGTCCTCCCGTGCCTCGATGACGAGCACCCGCACCGCCGCGCCCGGCCGGCTCACCTCCGCGTCCGGCCGGGCGCCGGCGTTGCTCGCCTCGTCCACGGCCACCCCCAGGAAGCCGAGGCCCGCGGCGGCCGCCAGGCGCACCTCCGCCGACCGCTCGCCGACGCCGCCGGTGAACACCAGCGCGTCGAGCCCGTCCGTCGCGGCGGCCATGGCCGCGATCGACGCCCGGAGGCGGTGCACGTAGACGTCCAGGGCCAGGCGGGCGTCCGCCGAGCCGGCCCGGGCCCCCGCCAGCACCTCGCGCATGTCGGGGCTGCCGGCGAGCGCCTTGAGTCCCGAGCCGTGCTCCAGCGTCTCGTTCAGCTCCTCGGCCGGGACGTGCTGGTGCGTCTGCAGCCACAGCACCAGGCCGGGGTCGACCGTCCCGGAGCGGGTGGCCATGACCAGGCCCTCCAGCGGCGTGAAGCCCATGGTGGTGTCCACGGAGACGCCGCCCCGGACGGCCGCCAGCGACGCGCCGGCCCCCAGGTGGCAGGTGACCAGCCGCAGCGAGTCGCCGGGCCGGTCCAGCATCCCGGCCGCCCGGCGGGAGGCGTACGCGTGGGACAGCCCGTGGAACCCGTAGCGGCGGATGGCGAACCGCTCCCGCCAGGCGCGCGGCAGCGCATAGGTCGACGCCGCCGGCGGCAGGGTCGCGTGGAACGCGGTGTCGAAGCAGGCGACCGCGGGCGCGTGCGGCAGCAGGCGCCGGAGGAGGTCGATGCCCGCCAGCGACGTGGGCTGGTGCAGCGGGGCCAGGTCGACCAGCGAGCGCAGGTAGCTCTCGACGTCGGGGTCCAGCCGGACGGCCGCGGTCAGGCGGCCCCCGTGGACCACCCGGTGGCCGACCGCGTCGACCCCGTCCAGCCCGGCGACCACGTCGCGCAGCTCGCGCTCGTCGAACCGGCCCTCCGGCGCGTCGAGCTGGTGGTCGGCCACGACGCCGTCGCCGGCGTCCAGCAGCCGCAGCTTCAGGCTGCTGGAGCCGGCGTTGACGACCAGGACGCGGCCCACGGTCAGTGGGGCCAGGTCCAGTCTCTGACGTTGGGCGCGTCCACCCCCGTCTCGCGCGTGTAGGCGCGGGCCCGCAGGCGCTCGTCCTCCATGAGCTGGCGGACGTGGGCCGCGCGGTCGCCCAGGCCCGGCACCCGGTCGATCACGTCCATGACCAGGTGGAAGCGGTCCAGGTTGTTGAGCATCACCATGTCGAACGGCGTCGTGGTGGTGCCCTCCTCCATGTAGCCGCGGACGTGCAGGTTGGCGTGGTTGCGCCGCCGGTAGGTCAGCCGGTGGATCAGCCACGGATAGCCGTGGTAGGCGAAGATCACCGGCTGCCGGGAGGTGAAGAGGGCGTCGAACTCGGCGTCCATGAGCCCGTGGGGGTGCTCCTGCGCGGTCTGCAGCCGCATCAGGTCGACCACGTTCACGAACCGCACCTTGAGGTCCGGCAGGTGCTGGCGCAGGAGGTCGGTGGCGGCCAGCGCTTCCAGCGTCGGGACGTCGCCGGCGCAGGCCATCACCACGTCGGGCTCGCTGTTCCCGTCGTTGCTGGCCCACTCCCAGATGCCGATGCCACGGGTGCAGTGCAGGACGGCCTCCGCCATGCTCAGGTAGCACAGCGCCGGCTGCTTGCCGGCCACGATCACGTTCACGTAGTCCCGGCTGCGCAGGCAGTGGTCGGCCACCGACAGCAGGGTGTTGGTGTCCGGCGGCAGGTAGACGCGCACCACCTCGGCCTTCTTGTTCATGACGTGGTCGATGAAGCCGGGGTCCTGGTGCGAGAAGCCGTTGTGGTCCTGCCGCCACACGTGCGAGCTGAGGAGGTAGTTCAGCGAGGCGACCGGCCGCCGCCAGGGCAGCTGGCGGGTCACCTTCAGCCACTTGGCGTGCTGGTTGAACATCGAGTCCACGATGTGGATGAAGGCCTCGTAGCAGTTGAACAGGCCGTGCCTGCCGGTCAGCAGGTAGCCCTCCAGCCAGCCCTGGCAGAGGTGCTCGCTGAGCACCTCCATGACGCGGCCGTCCGGGGCCAGGTTGTCGTCGCTGGGCAGCAGCTCCGCCATCCACGTCTTGCTCGTCGCCTGGAACAGCGCGTCGAGCCTGTTCGAGGCCGTCTCGTCCGGGCCCCAGACGCGAAAGTTCTCGGGGTTGCGGCGCATGACGTCGCGCAGGAAGCCGCCCAGCACGCGGGTCGCCTCGTGCATCGTGGTGCCCGGGCTGGGCACCTCGACGCCGTAGTCGCGGAAGTCCGGCATGCGCAGCGGCGCCAGCACCCGGCCCCCGTTGGCGTGCGGGTTGGAGCCCAGCCGGCGGTCGCCCTTCGGGGGCAGGCCGGCCAGCTCCGGCACCGGCGCGCCCGACTCGTCGAACAGCTCCTTGGGCCGGTAGCTTCGCATCCACGCGTCGAGCTGCCGCAGGTGCTCGGGATTGGTCGCCACCTCCGCCAGCGGCACCTGGTGCGCCCGGTAGGTGCCCTCGACCTGGACGCCGTCCACCTCCTTCGGGCCGGTCCAGCCCTTGGGGGTGCGCAGCACGATCATGGGCCAGGTCGGGCGCTCCACCCGGCCGTCGCTCCGCGCCCGGCGCTGGATCGCCTCGACCTCGCCGGCCACCCGGTCCAGCGTCGCCGCCAGGCTCTGGTGCACGACGGCGGGGTCGTCGCCGGCCACGAAGTGCGGGCGGTACCCGTAGCCCTCGAGCAGGGCCCGCAGCTCGGCCTCGGGGATGCGGGCCAGGATCGTCGGGTTGGCGATCTTGTATCCGTTCAGGTGCAGGATCGGGAGCACGACGCCGTCGCGGCGGGGGTCCAGCAGCTTGTTGCCGTGCCAGCTGGTCGCCAGCGGGCCGGTCTCGGCCTCGCCGTCGCCGACGACGCAGAACACCCACAGGTCCGGGTTGTCGAAGGCCGCCCCGAAGGCGTGGGCCAGCGAGTAGCCCAGCTCGCCGCCCTCGTGGATCGAGCCGGGCACCTCCGGCGCCACGTGGCTGGGGATGCCGCCCGGGAACGAGAACTGGCGGAACAGGTGGCGCAGGCCGTCCACGTCCCGGCCCACCTCTGGATAGATCTCGCTGTAGGTGCCCTCCAGGTACGTGTTGGCGACGATGGCGGGGCCGCCGTGGCCCGGCCCGATCACGAACATGGCGTCCAGGTCGCGGGCCCGGATCAGCCGGTTCCAGTGTGCGTACAGGAGGTTCAGGCCCGGGGTCGTGCCCCAGTGGCCGAGCAGGCGCCGCTTCACGTGCTCCCGCCGCAGCGGCTCGCGGAGCAGCGGGTTGTCGAGCAGGTAGATCTGGCCGACCGACAGGTAGTTGGCAGCACGCCAGTACGCGTCGATCAGGCGCAGCTCCTCGGCGCTGAGCGGACCCGGGGCCGTCTCGGCCGGCCCGGCCGCCTGGGTCGCGGTCGTCTGTTCCGGGGTCATGGCGGGGTCCTCGGTAACGCGGCGGAAGGGGGGCTTGGGGGGCACCGGCTCCCCTCTGTCACTATGAGCCGCGGCCTCCGTCTCCCGCTGGCCGGGGCTCTACGGCGCCGCGGTGGGCAGCCAGAGCGCCGGCTGCCGGACGAAGTGGTTGCGGACCACCTCCTCGGCCGCCGGGTCCGGGTCCAGCGCGCGCCACAGGTCCAGGTACTCGGGCCGCCCCAGGGCCAGGCCCGCGAACAGCAGGCTCGGCTGGCGGACGGGCCAGTCGTCGAAGTGCGCGACGTCCGGCGGGTGGGGCCAGCGGCCCTTGTCGCGGACGAAGGGGACCATGAACTCCATGGCGAGGCCCAGGCCGCGCCCGTCCGGCAGCTCGTACGCGAACAGGTCGTCCCCGTCCGCCGACAGCACCTGGCACAGCGTCGCCATCGCGTCCAGGTTGAACAGCGAGTAGCCGTAGGGCTTGGTCCGGGCCAGCTCGCGGGGGAAGCTGCCGTCCGCCGCCATCTGCCGGGGCAGCAGGACGGACCGGTAGCGGGCCCGGCACCAGTCGGTCAGCTCGCGGTCGCCGGTCAGGCGCGCGAACTCGGCCACCTGGAGCGCCCAGCACGTGCCGTGGTTGTTCTCCGCGTCCCGTTCCTCGCGGCCGTTCTCGGACCCGGTCAGCCAGGCCAGGTAGGCCGTGAACCACCCCTCCAGCCCCTCGTGCTCCGCCGGGGACAGCGCCCGCGAGCCCCGCAGCACGGTGATCGCCCGCGCCACCTCGACCAGGTGCAGCGTGTCGATGATGCCGATGCCGCGCCCCGTCGTGATCCCCCGGATCGCCTGGGCGAAGCGCAGGTCGGGGTTCATCAGCGTAGCGGGGTCCAGGAACCAGGCCCGCAGGTGCCGCGCGGCCGCGGCCGCGAAGCGCTCGTCTCCCGTGAGCCGCCACTCGGCCGCCAGCACCGGCACGAGCACGCTCAGCCGCCGCATCGCCCGCCGGTGGTCGTCGAAGTTGTCCGGGTTGCTCAGGCCGTCGCGCCGCACGTAGGGGCCGTCCGGGTGGGCCGGGTCCGGCCACCAGTAGTCGCCCTCGGAGAAGTAGTCGTGCTCGCCGCCCGCGCTTCGCTCGGAGCGAGAGGCGGTCACGGTGACGGGCGGCTCGTCGAGGGCGAGCCCGGCGGCCCGCACCACGCGGTCGCGGCCGAGGGTGGCCACGTCGAGCCGCAGCCGCTGCGTCACCGGCTGATGGTAGCGCCGGTGCCCTACCGTGCCCCCCTTGACCCGTTTCGGCCCGAAGACGCCGTCCAGTACGGCAAGGCCGCTGACCGCCAATGTGGGCCGACGCCAGATCCCCGACGATTCCGTCCGCAAAGGTTGACGGACGGCGGCAACTCCAATACAGTCTGCTGTTTGGCGGTACCGGTGGACTGCCGTCAGACCGGGTGGGAGGAGCCATGCCGCACGCCTGTCCAAAACAACAGGTCGCGCTCGCTGCCGCAGCGAGGACGAAAGAGGAAGACGACGACGTTGCCGAGCGGGCGACGCCCTCTGCCTGCTTAGCCGGGTGGGAGGCGAGCGCAGGAGGAGACCGGTGAGCTCCATCGCCTTCCGCTGCCCCCAGGGCCACGACTCGACGGATGCCGACTACTGCGACGTCTGCGGCACGCCGAATCCGGCGTACGCCACCGTCCACCGCCCGCAACCCGTCTCCGCCTGGTCGACGTCGCCCCACACCTGCCCGGTGTGCGGGGGCGAGCGGCTCGGCGACGACCGCTACTGCACCGACTGCGGGTACGACTTCGACATGGCCCAGCCGCTGGGCTCCGGCGCGGAGCAGGCGGCCGCCGCTCCCGGCGCGCCGGCGCCGGGCGCGGGCGCTTCGCCGGCGCTGGCCGTGGTGACCGAGGTGGACGTGACCCGGTTCGACGAGCCGGGCGCGCCGCCGCCCCCGCCGGCCGAGGCCACCGACCGGCTCTACATCATCGATCGCAGCCCGCTTGTGATCGGGCGCGACGGCCCGGACCTCGACATCCCCATCCTGGGCGATCCCTACGTCTCCCGGCGCCACGCCGAGATCGTCTGGACGGGGACGGGCTGGGGGGTCCGGGACCTCGGCTCCACGAACAGCACGCGCGTCAACGGCGTCGTGCTCCAGGGCAGCGAGGTCCGCCTCCTCGCCCCCGACGACGTGATCGAGGTAGGTTTCTTCTCCCGGCTCAAAGTCCGCAGTCTGTAACACAAACAAAGGGAAAGGGAAGGAGGGATATGGCCGACGCCACGCTGAAACGTGTGCCGGTGGGCCGCAGGGTGGAGAGCGCACGCCGGAGGGCGACGACGACGCCGGGGCAGCTGCGCGTGCTCTCGCTCGTCATCGCGGTGGTCACGGTCGCGCTGGCCGTCACCGGCGTCACCGCGCTCGTCGTGGCCGACCTCAACGTGAGCGCCATGCAGCAGCGCACGGTGCCCGCCATCGTCGGCATGCAGCGCATCCACGCCTGGCTGTCGGACGCCGACCGGAGCGCGGCCAACGCGTACCTGGCCGGCGGCTCGGAGGTCACGCTCTCGCAGCAGCAGTACGAGGCGGACATCGCCGCCGCCAGCCGCGAGCTGCAGAAGGCGAGCGAGCACAACCCGGGCATCGGCGACACCAGCCAGCGGCTCCAGGCTGTCGCGGTGGCGGTCGACCAGTACGCGGCGCTCATCCAGACCGCGAGCGTCGACGACCGGCTGAAGATGCCGGTCGGCACGGTCTACCTCCACTCCGGCTCCAACCTGATGCACCGGCCCGTGGACGGGATCCTCGCCCAGGTGGACGCGCTGCGCGCCTCCTACCAGGCCGAGCTCGACCGCGGCAACCTCACGCTCCGGCTGACGGCGATCGCGGGCCTGGTCTACGCGATCGTCCTGGTCGGCCTGCTGGGGGTGCTCGTGCACACCCAGCGGTTCCTCCGGGTCCGCTTCCGCCGGCGTCGGAACAACCGGCTGCTGGCCGCGACCCTGCTGGTGGTGATCGTGGCCGCCGGCAACGGCCTCGGCGCCGTCCAGGCGGCGCGGTCGGTGCGGGCGGCCCAGGACGAGTCCTACGCCCGGCTGCTGAACCTCTGGACCATCCGCGCGCTCGTCTATGACGCGAACGGGAACGAGAGCCTGTCCCTCATCTCGCACGGCAACGCCGGCACCTTCGACCAGGCGTTCCAGGAGGAGACGAAGCGGCTGGTCGACCGGCCCCTGAACACGCTGGTGGTCTTCCAGGCCGACCGCGGCGACGTCGGCTTCAACGGCCTGATGGCCGACGAGCTCCGGTCCGCAGGCTCGGCCGCCGAGCGGTCCGCCGCGGCCAAGGCGCTGCACGCCTACCAGCGCTTCCTCGACACGGACTCCGTCGTGCGCTCCAGCGCGAACGCCGGCCAGCTCGGCGCGGCATCGACGCTCGCCCTGGGCACCGGCTCGGCCCAGCTGGTCTTCGCCTTCAACGAGCTCGACTGGGACCTCGGGGTCGCCATCAAGATGCTGCAGGACCAGTTCGACAGCTCGATGCAGGCGGCCCAGTGGTACCTGGTCGCGATGGCCGGCCTCGACATCCTGGTCGTGGCCGTGGCGGCGCTCGGCTTCTGGGCCGTGCAGCCGCGAATCGACGAGTACACGATCGGGACCCGACGGTGACCAGGAGGGCAGCGGAGATGCGGCATCGTTCCAGGGGCCTGGCGGTGGTGCTGGCCTGCCTCGTGGCAGCCACCCTGGTCGCCTCGGCCTGCAGCACCACCACGGGCGCCAGCACCGAGTCGGGCCCGGCGCCCATCAAGATCGGGGCGCTGGTGCCGGTCACGGGCCTCGGCCTGTCCAACTACATCGCGGCGTTCAAGGCCGCCGTCCGCGACATCAACGGCCACGGCGGCATCAAGGGCCGCCCGATCGTGCTCGAGAACTGCGACGACCAGAACGATCCCAACCAGGCCCAGGCCTGCGCCCGCCAGCTGGCTAGCGACAACGTCATCGCGACCGTGGCTGACGTCAGCGGGTACAGCATGGTGGAGGGCCCCATCCTCGACTCGATGGGCATCCCGCAGGTGGGCAACACGCCCCTGAACCCGGAGGACGCGAACCTGCCGACGGCGTTCCCGCTCTCGGGCGGCCTGCTCGGCCAGATCGCGGGGGGGCTCGTCGGCATGAAGCGGCGCGGCCTGCAGTCGCTGTTCATCGCCTGGTCGGACACACCGTCCGGGCGGACGACCATCCCGGTCGCCACGCCGCTCCTCAAGTCCGCGGGGATCACGCTCTCGGACTCGGTGTCCGTGCCCCCCGCCGCCACCGACATCGGCATGTACGTGCAGGCCGCGATGCAGTCGCACGCGCAGGTGGTCTTCCCCTCCCTCTCGCCGGCCCAGACGATCCAGTTCATCACGGCCTCCAAGCAGGCCGGCGCCAGCTACGTGATCATGGTCCCCTACGGCCAGTTCAGCCAGCGGGACGTCGACCAGATGGGCGGCAAGACGGCGCTGACGGAGAACGACATCGAGTTCTCCACCGTGCCTCCGCTCTCGGCGGCCGACCAGTTCCCGGCGGTCAAGCAGTACATCGCCGACATGGACGCGGAGCTGGCGGCCGGAGACGCCGGCGCGGCCCCGGACCAGCGCAGCGGCAACAGCCTGATGGCCTGGCTGTCGGTGCAGATCGTGGCCAAGCTGGCGTCGACGCTGGCGCTGATCAACCCGTCCAGCATCTGGGGCGCCCTGCTCACCTACCAGACCATCGACACGCTCGGCATGACGCCGCCCTGGAGCCCGCGCAAGTCGGGGCCATCCTCCGCCAACCCGAAGCTCACCAACATGTTCGGCTACCTGGTGACGCAGCGCGGCGGCATCGAGGTCCTGTCCGAGCCGGCGCCCCTGAACCCGCTCCAGGTGCTCGGTCCGTGACCGGCTGACGGCCCCGAGGGCCGGGGACGCGGTGCTATCCTGGCCGGTCGTAGCAGCGGCCGGCCAGGACGGCGGCGAAATGTGGGGCGTCGCGACGGGTCTTGGGGTCGAGCAGTCAAGTGTGGGGAGGCAGGGACATGGGATCCGATTGGTTACATCGCTCGGTCGATAGACGCCGGTTCCTCGTCGGGGGCGCGATCGGGACCGGCGCCCTCGCGCTGGCGGCCTGCGGGGCCGGCCCGGCCGGCGACGGCGGGACCGCCCAGAGCACGTCCGCCGGCACGGCGGACCTGTCGATCAGCTCCTGGAACAACTCGAGCGACCTGGCCTGGTTCAAGTCGTTCGCCGACCAGTACCACGCCGCCCACCCGGGCATCAACCTCAACGTGCAGGTGACGCCCAGCACCAACTTCGACGAGTGGTTCGGCACCCATCTCGCGGGCGGCACCGCCCCCGACATCATCCGCATGCAGTATCAGCAGGCCGGCCGCTACATCCAGAACGGGGGCCTTGTCAACATCGCGTCCTACCTGCCCGCCGACTACGGCAACGCCTTCCTCCCCGGCCTGTGGGCCTCCGTCCTCTACAAGAACGGCATCTACGGCGTCCCCGAGGAGACGGACACGTTCGGGACGTACTACCGGGCCGAAATGCTCCAGCAGCTGGGGGTGACGCCGCCCACCACGATGGCCAACGCCTGGCCGTGGGACGAGTTCCTGAGCATCGCGCGGAAGGTCAAGGGCCTGACCGGCAAGTTCGCAGTCGGCTTCGGCTACGCGGGGGCCAACACGGCGTACCGCTGGCTGCCTCTCCTCTACATGCACGGGGGCCAGCTGCTGGAGGCCGACGGCAAGACGCCGGCCATCGAGAGCCCACAGGGTGTCTCGGCCCTGACGTGGACCCAGAACCTCTACAAGGAGGGGCTGATCCCACCGAACAACACCGTCAAGGGCAGCACCGCCCTGACGGCCCGCTCGTACTTCATCGACGGCACGGTCGGCCTGCTGCTCCACGGCGACTGGGTGATGCAGGTGGTGAATGCGGGCCTCAAGGACAACCAGTGGGGCCTGACCTACATGATCCGGGACTCCGGCCGGGCGTCCGACATGGGCGGCAACCTCCTGGCGATCACCAGGGACTGCAAGAACGTGAGGGCCGCCGTAGACCTCCTGCAGTACCTGTGCAACACCGACAACCGGCAGTCCTTCTCGACGCAGAACCAGTACATACCGGTCCTGAAGTCGCTGTCCGGCAAGTCGCTGCAGTACACCCTGCGCCCCGAGCTCATGCAGCGGTTCGTGGAGCAGGCGACGACGGTGCCGGCGCCGATGGCGAAGGTGGAGACCTCGCCGCAGTTCGCCGACATCAACCTGATGCTGGCGGACCAGCTCGATCTCTGCTTCACCCAGCAGCAGTCGCCGGCGCAGACGGCGGCCGCGATCGCCGCCGGGATCAAGAAGATCGTAGTCTGAGCCCGTCGGAGGGCTGGATCGGGCGGCCGCTGCGGCGTCGCGAGGACTGCGACCTGCTGACGGGGCGTGGCCGCTTCGCCGCCGATCCAGCCCCTCCCGGGGCTCGTCCACGTCGCGTTCCGGCGGGCCGGGCCGCCCGGCGGTAAGGCTTTCTTAAAGTAGCCAGGTATCCCACCTGGAGAGCGGGCTCAGCGGGGGCCCAGGGCCTCCGCCTCGCGGGAGCGGCGGTAGCGCTCCTCCGCCTCGGCCAGGTCGCCCCGGCGCTCCGCCAGCCGGGCGAAGGCGCGCCACGCCCACCCCGCCAGCATCCGCTCGCCCAGCTCCTGCGACATCCGGATGGCGGTGCACAGGTCCTCCTCGGCCTCGTCCAGGCGGCCCAGCTCGCGCATGGCGACGCCGCGTTCCGCCCTGGCGTCCGCCAGCTCCCACCTCGCCCCCAGCTCGCCGAAGATCCCGATCCCCCGGTCGAACCAGGGCAGCGACTCCTCGAACCGCCCCAGGTCCTCGAACACCCGCGCTTTCTGCACCGCGGTGACGGCCACGTTGAACTGGTCGCCCGTCTCCTCGGCCAGCGCGCTCGCCTCCTCGATCAGCTCGAGAGCAGCCGCGCTGTCGTCCAGCTGGCTCCGGTTGATGGAGAGGGCCGTGAGCGCGCGCACCCGCGTCCAGCGGTCACCCGGATCGGCCATGGCCAGCACGCGCCGCCAGGCCGCCTCGGCCTCGTCGTAGCGGTGGCGGGTCCACGGCACCCAGCCTGCGAACAGCAGCGTGCGGACGATGACCCACGGCTCGCCCAGCCGCTCCGCCGCGGCCAGCGAGCGGTCCAGTAGCCGCTCCGCCTTGTCGACGTCGGCCTCGACGTTGATCGCGATGTCGCCCAGGAACCGCCAGGCCAGCGCCAGCGCGAACGGGTCGTCCGCCGCCTCGCCCAGCGCCACCGCACGCTCCAGCGCCTCCGTCGCCGCCGGGTACTCGCCCAGCCAGTACCTGGCCTCGCCCATGCCGGCCAGGATCCGGGCCTCGCGCACGCCCCAGCCCGCCTCCGGCCCCGACATCGCCAGCGCCCGCTGGTAGAGGTCGATCGCCGACCGGCTCTCCATCCGCCGCCGGGCGCGGTCGCCGGCGACCAGCAGGGCGTCCGCCGCCCGCTCGGGGGCGCTCCGGTCGGCCGGGTGGAGGTCGAGCGCGGCCAGCGCCGCCAGCTCCAGGTGGCCGGCCGCCCACGAGAGGTGCCCCGTCTGCTGGAGCCTCTCGGCGATCAGCCTGTGCAGCCGCAGCCGCTCCCGCTTGGGCAGGCTGGAGTAGGTCACCTCCCGCAGCGTGGCGTGCCGTATTCGCCAGCGCGGCGCCCCGGTGCGCTCGTCGCGCACCAGGACCTCCGCCTCCTCGAGCTGCCGCAGCTCGTCCACCGTCCCCGCCGGGTCCACCACGGCCAGCTCTTCCAGGTCGAAGGAGTACACGAACACCGACACGCGGCGCGCGAGCTCGCGCAGTCGCCGGGGCAGGTGGTCGAGCCTCGCGCTCACGACTGCCTGCACGGTGGGAGGCAGCGGCGTCTGCCCGGGCCGGCCGCCGGCGCCGGCGCCGTCCAGCGTCAGCATGCCCGTCATCTCGATGATGAAGAAGGGATTGCCGCCGGCGCGCACCGCGATCTCGGCCGCCTGGGCGTCCTCGATCCGGCCGCCGCCGGCGTGGCGGACCAGCCGGATCGACTCCTCGGGCGGCAGGGGGTCCAGCCGGATCAGGACCGCGTTCCCGCTGCCGGAGCCCCAGCCGGGACGCTGCTCCAACAGCTCGCCGCGGGCCAGCGCGACGACCAGCGCGCGGCGGGGCCCGCTCCGGCTCGGGGTGCCCAGCCGCTCCACCAGGTCGAGCATCGGCGCCTTGAACGTGTGGGCGTCCTCGAACACGAGCACGGTGGCGTGCTCTCCCGCCAGCGCGTCCACGAGCGCGAGGAAGCCCGCCTGCACGCTGTGCGCGAACATCGACTCCTCGGGCCGCTCGGTCAGGCCGAAGAGGAGCCCGAGCCGCTCGACGGTGCGCTCTGCCTCGGCCTCGATGCCGCACATCGCCACGAGCTCGCTCAGCCGGCGCCGGACCACGTCGGGCGGCTCGTCGCCGGCGATGCTGGCCAGGTCGGCCACGATAGCGGCCACCGGCCCGAACGTCGAGGTGTCGCTGTAGGACCGGGTCCGGCCGCGGAGCACGGGAACGACCGCGCCCAGGCCGGCGGCCAGCTCGTCCGCGAGGCGGGACTTGCCGATCCCCGGCTCGCCGGTGACCGTCACCAGCACCGGCCGGCCGGTGGAGTTGGCCAGGCCCAGGCTCTGGTTCAGGATCGCCTGCTCGCTGGCCCTGCCGACGAACGGGATGGTGCGCCGGACCGAGCGGGCGGTGAGGCCCTCCACCGGGTAGCCGGCGAGCAGTCCGTCGAAGCCGCGGGCCCGGACACGGCGCCGCCGCCCGAACGAAACCGAGTCGCTGGTGAGCGCGTGAGTGGTCTGGCCGGCGAGGACCTGGCCCGGCTGGGCGGCGGCCTGGAGGCGCGCCGCGGCGTTCACGACCGGCCCGGTGACCAGGAGCTGGCCGGCGGGCCCCAGGCCGGTGGCCGCCTCGCCGGACTCGATGCCGATCCGGACCTGGAGCGGCTCGGCCAGTCCCGTGGCGCGCCCGAGCCGGCCGGTCCGGGCGCGGATGGCGAGGCCGGCGCGGACCGCGCGCAGGGCGTCGTCCTCGTGCACCACCGGCAGGCCGAAGACGGCCATGACGGCGTCGCCGATGAACTTCTCCGGCCGGCCGCGCAGCGCCTGCAGCTCGGTGGCGGCCACATCGAAGAAGCTGCCCAGCAGGTCCCGGGCCCGCTCCGGGTCGAGCCGCTGGGCGAGGCCGGTCGAGTCGACCAGGTCCGCGAACAGGACGGTGACCATCTTGCGTTCCTGGGTGCCCAGCGGCGACCCGACGGGAGAGCCGCAGTTGGGACAGAAATGGGCGTTCTCGGGCAGCGCGTGGCCGCAGACGCCGCAGCGGTCCGTCGGGCTGGCTACCAGCCTTCCGCTTCGCGCACGCGCCGGCTCAGCGTCTGCAGCAGGCGGTAGGCCACCTCCGGGTGCTCCATCAGGACCGGCTTGAAGTTCCACTCGGCGATCGCTCCCAGGACCAGGTCGGTCCTCGCCGTGACCGTCGCGCTGCGCCCCTCCTGGTCGAGCAGCGCCATCTCCCCGAAGTGGTCGCCAGGGCCGAGCAGCCGCTTGCGCCCGTCCTGCGTGTCGACCTCTGCCTGGCCCTCCAGGATGACCATGAAGCCGACGCCCTCGCTGCCCGGCACGGCGACCTGCGTGCCGCTGACCTGCCTGACCTCCCGCATCTGCTCGGCGATGGAGCGCAGGTCGCTGTCCGACATCCCCTCGAAGAGCTTGACCGATCGAATGTCCATTCGCTCGTCGAATTCTAGCCGCCAGCTTTGTGCCAATATGCAGGCGATGAGCGACGCCAAGACGCAGGCCCTCCGACAGGTCCCCCTCTTCGCCCACTGCTCGAACAGGGAGCTGGAGTTCGTCGCCAGCAGGACGGACGAGGTGAACGTGCCCGAGGGCCGCGCGCTGGTGCGCCAGGGGCAGCCCGGGGACACGTTCTACGTGCTGCTGGAGGGCTCCGCGGACGTCGAGGTCGACGGCGCCGGGCGGCCCGCGCTGGGCCCGGGCGACTTCTTCGGCGAGATCAGCATGCTGGACCGCGGCCCCGCGACCGCGACGGTGGTCACGACGGCTCCGTGCCGCCTGATGGTGATGAGCCATTCCCAGTTCCGCGACGCCGTCAAGGGCAGCGAGGACCTGCTGGGCCAGGTGATGGTCGCGATGGGCGAGCGCCTCCGCGCCGACTCCCTGGCCCGCCGCTCCGCGTAGCACCCGCCGGGACACCACCGTCCCGGCCGGGGTACGCTCGTTGCGTGGAGGGCGCGGGCGGCCGGGAGGGCCGCGAGGACCCGACCACCCCGGCCGGCCGAAAGGTGGGGCTGGCGACATTCGACCTGAATGACCCCTACGCCACGTTCGAGCCGATCGAGCCGGTCCGGCCGCCCCGGCACCGGCCGTTCCGGATCTGGCTGTGGCCGGTCCGCGTCCTGGCCGTCTGGCTCGTCAACCTGGTGGCGCTGGCCGCGGCCGGCCTGGTCGTCACGACCGTCGGCACCACCGACCCGCTGGCCTACGTGACCTGGGCGACGGTCTTCGGCGCCGTCAACGCGAGCGGGCTCGTCGCCGGCCGGCTGTGGCGCGGCCTGGCGCCGGCCGCCGCGCTGGCGACCGCCATCCCGTTCCTCGTGAACCTCGTGCTGGTCTGGCTCATGACGGTGACCGCGCCGCCCTTCCACTCGCCCAACCTCCCGGCGATCGCGAAGGCCGCGGCCGTCATGTGGCTGGTCAACCTGCCCCTCCGCCTGCTGTTCCCCCGCCGGGCCCGGTCGGAGTAGCCGGGGCCGCTGCTAGCCTGCGCCGATGAAGACGATCCATCACGTGGTGGACGTGGCCGCCCTGCCCCCCACCGTCTGGGCGGCTCTGACCGAGCCGGAGAGGCTGACCCGCTGGTGGAGCACGAAGGTCGTGGCACCCCCGGCGGCGCTCGGCGCCCGCCTGGAGTGGACGTTCGCCGGCGACTTCAACCCCGTCATGGAGATCACGGGGCTGAAGCCCGGCGCCGAGCTCGACTGGCGCTGCGTCTCCGGGCACGAGCCCTGGCAGGACAGCCTCTTCCGCTTCCGGGTAGCCCCGCTCGGCGAGGACCACACCCGCCTCCGCTTCTGGCAGGAGTACGCGGTGGAACTGGCGGACGACTACTACGGCACGTACAACTTCAACTGGGGCTACTACCTGGAGAGCCTGCGGCTCTACTGCACCACCGGCACCGGCAAGCCGTTCCCGGCCGGCGAGCGAGTCGGCTGAGGGCTACACGCCCTCGGCGAACAGCAGGTTCGCGTCGGCCACCTCCCAGCGCAGGCTCCGGGCCGGCGCGTACTCGGGCGAGTCGTACCAGGCCCTCGCCAGCTCCAGGCTCGGAAACTCGATGATGACGAGGCGGCGGGGCGACCAGTCCCCCTCGACGGCCTCCGTCGGGCCGCCGCGGACGATGAAGCGGCCGCCGTAGGGCTTCAGCGTGTCCGGCACCTGCCGGACGTACTCGGGATAGCGGTCGGGCTCGCGGATGGTGACGTCCACGACGACGTAGGCGGACATGCGCGGATTGTATGGCCGGCGAACGCCGCTGCCCCCTATTCTACCATTTGGCTATGATTCCACCATGGCGCTGAACATCAAGGACGACGAGACGGAACGGCTCGCCAGCGAGATCGCCGCTCTGACGGGGGAGTCCAAGACGGGCGCCATCCGTACCGCGCTCCGCGAGCGGAAGGAACGCCTGGTACTCGAACGGGGCGCCGGGGACCGTGTGCGCGGACTGCGCGCGCTCCTGGAACGGGAGATCTGGCCAACCGTACCCGCCGCGATGATCGGGCATGGCCCGAGCACCGAGGAGCAGGATGCGATCCTCGGCTACGGTCCGGAGGGCTTTTGATCCTCGACACCTCGGCGATCGTCGCGATCGTCTTCCGGGAAGCGGAGGAGGAGGAGTTCCTCCGCAAGATCGGCACGGCCGTGGCGGTTGGCGTCGGGGCGCCTACCCTGGCGGAAACCGCAATCGTGCTCGCCGCACGCCTCGGCGAGGAGAGCCAGCGCCTCCTCTTCCTCCTGGTGCAGCGCGCCGGCATCGTCGTCGTGCCGTTCGGGACGGCGCACTGGCAGCTCGCCTCGGAGGCCTGGCTTCGCTACGGCAGGGGACGCCACCCGGCGAAGCTCAACTTCGGTGACTGCCTGGCCTACGCAACCGCCCGCCTCGCCGGCAGGCCCCTCCTCTGCAAGGGCGACGACTTCTCGAAGACGGACCTGGCGCTCGCCTGACGAACGCGTCAGCCGGCCAGCCGGCGTGCTGGGAAGGTGGGAGGCCGACGTCGCGAGGCTGGTGGCCGGGCTTCCAGTCGCGGGCGCAGATCGCAGCCTGGGTGGCGTGCGGCTGCTGACCCGTCGCCACGGTGCGAGGCCGCCGGATTCAGTCACGGCCTCGGTCGGCCGGCCGATGCGGATCGGCTTCGCACGTCCGTCGCCCGCATCGTGAACCACGGGCTGCCGGGCTGGAGCCAGCGGCGCAGCGTGCGGCGGTCCTCCGCGGGGACGCCGAGCACTCCAATCATCACGATGCCGGGCAGCTGCATCCCGAACTCCTCGACCAGGTCCGTGCTGGAGGTGGACGACCGTGCGGCGACCGCCGCCGCCCACAGCGTGCGCGCATACCTCACCGGCCTGATTGCCCGCAAGCAGGCGGAACTGGCGGCCGGCGACCGCGACCCCGGCCGCGCTTCAGCTCAACTGAGGTGGCGGAACGGCTCCGGGACGTAGTGGGCGAGCACGGCCTTCCACTCGCCGCCGAGCGTCGAGCGCACCACCTCGTCGTCCTCGACGAGCCAGGCGAGGTGGCGCAGGCCGTGTTCGAGCACCTGCTGGTAGCTGATCGTGGCAGCCGCGCTGGTCGCGGCGTTGCGTGCCAGGTCGGCGCGAGCGATGGGGGTACCGAGGAGCTCCGGCGCCTGGTCGTCCCGGTTGACCAGCACGAAGCTCAGGATCACGGATCCACGGGCTCGCCGCCAGGACGTGGAGTGGACGAGCAGTGGTTCTCCCATCAGGTTGCGAGCGAGGCGGCTGACGACCTCGAGCGGGTCCTCGTCCTCCCCGACCTCGACGTACCAGGGATCCGCCCCGCAGGGCCCGGCCAGCTCGACCGTCCCTTCGTGCATCCGGAGGGCAAAGACCTCGGCCTGGACGGGGCCCCGGGTGGTCCAGGCGGGCAGCGGGTCGCCGCTCAAGCCGGGCGGGCCATGGCGAGCACCTGGTCGCGCGTCACCTCCATGTTGTGGGCGTCGCGTCCGTGCTCCTGGACCAGGGGTACGAGCTCCGCCTCCTCTCCTCGCGCCTCGAAGCCGCAGTCGCACCGGACGATCAGGTCGACGGTGTCGGATTCCTCGCTCATGGCCACCTCCATCGCGGCAGGCTACCACCGGCTACCGGGGCATCGAGTGCAGCCCGACCCGGTTTCCCTCCGTGTCGATGAAGACGGCCACGTAACCGGTCTTCTCGTCTCCGGACTTTGCCATCAAGACCCTGCCTCCGGCGGCCTGGACGCGGTTCAGGACGGGGTCGACGTCGTCGCCGGCGTTGAAGTAGACGACAGTGCCCTCGCTGCTCGGCTTCTGTCCGCCGCCCTGGATGAGCCCGCCGCTGCCATGCTCCTCGTCGAGCGGGAACCACTTCATCACGATGTCCGGCTGGGCCTCGTGATGGGTCAGCTCGACCCCCAGGATCGTGCTGTAGAAGGTGGCGGCGCGTTCGATGTCCAGGACCGGGATGTCGAACCAGTTGATGAGCCTGCCAGGCATGGTGATCCTCCTCCCGCCGCGTGCCGCGACGGGGCCGGTTCCGGTTGCATCCGCCCCATTGTGGCATCGAGGATCGGCCGGACCGCGACTGCGCAACCTCTGCCGGTACTCCATCACGGCGACGCGATGGCACCGATCGCCTTTCCATCGAGTACGAGGAGGTCACCCGATGAGGCCACGCTCGTCTCGTTTGCCATCGGGCTCTTCCTGTCGCTCATCGTGGCCAGATGCTATGTCGGGGACGCTGACGAGAACAAGCGCCGTCCGGTTGTCGGGCCACAAGCGCCGGTTGCCGGCGCCTGTCGCGAACCGTAGAATTCCGGTGTGACGCCCGACTCGGGTCTCGAGCTCCGCCTCCTGCGCACGTTTGTCGCAGTGGCCGAGCGGCGGAGCTTCACACGAGCGGCGGACGACCTTCACATCGCCCAGGGACGAAGCCTGGCTCCAGTCCGACAGCCGCACTTCGGGCCCGGACTCCCTGCTGTGAATTCTCTGAATTGGTTGCAGCACCAAGCCACGATGGGCACGAAGACGCACGAGGATCACGGCCGGAAGGACGGAGGTGGCGGGAGCTGGGGATCGCAACCATGAGCCGCGCCCAGGAGGAGCTGAACCGCCGGATGCTCCGTGCCAAGGACGCCATGGACCTCTCCTACTCGGAGCCGCTCGACGTCCCCCGACTGGCGCGGATCGCCCACGTCTCCGAGGCGCACTTCATCCGCACCTTCCGCGCGACCTTCGGCGAGACGCCGCACCGCTACCTGCAGCGCCGGCGCGTCGAACGCGCCATGTACCTCCTCGGCCAGACGCGGCGCGCCATCACCGACATCTGCTTCGAAGTCGGGTTCACGAGCGTCGGCACGTTCAGCCGAACGTTCCGCGAGATCGTCGGCGAGTCGCCGAGCCAGTTCCGGGCGCACGCCGGGCCGATCCCGGTACCCAACTGCTTCGCCATGTCGTGGCTGAGACCGAGCAGTTTCGGATAAGCGCGACCGTCTCGGCGTGGCTAGGGTGGGGAAAAGACCGGGCCGGCCACCAACGCGGAATCCAGCAAGAGGAAGTGAAAGCGATGCTCAAGTCCCTTCGCGTGACCTCGCTCTACGTGCTCGACCAGGACCAGGCCCTCGACTTCTACGTCGGCAAGCTCGGGCTGCGGGTCGTCGACGACATCCCGCTCGGCTACATGCGCTGGCTGACCGTCGGCGTGCCCGGAGACGGCGACCGCTCCATACTGCTCGAGATGCCCGGTCCGCCGGCCATGGACGAGAAGGGCGCCGACGACGTGCGAGCCCTGGTGACCAAGGGTCGGGGGGGCGGCCACCTGTTCTTCACGACCGACGACTGCCAGAAGACCTACGAGGAGCTCCTGGCCAGGGGCGTCGAGATCGTCGAGGGCCCGACCGACCGCGGCTACGGCATCGACTGCGGCCTCCGGGACCCCTTCGGCAACCACATCCGCTTCTCGCAGATGTCCGAGGCCTTCACCGCCGGCAAGCAGGAGGGCACGACCGCCTGAAGCACCACCGCCCCGGCCGGCAGCGCGCGCGCTGCGGCCGGGGCGTCACTGGTCACGGCATCCACCGAGAATCGTCCGGTCGGACGATGTGCGCCAGGCCGCGCTCCTCTAGCATCGCGGTCGGTCTCGACAGACGCTGATCTCACCCGACGAGGAGGATGCCGTGAAGGTCCGGTTCATCATCGCGCTGCTGGTCTCCGTGCTGCTCGTCATGCTGACGGCCGCCGTCGCCTTCGCCCAGTCCACCGAAGCCGTCCTCGACTAGGCGATCAGGGGCGCCCTTCCCGGCGTCCCTTCCGACTCCCTCCGGCTGGGGATGTGGACTCGCCATAATTCCACCATATCGTGTAATACTTGAGCCATCGAGCCACGGCGCGGCGGCGCTCCCTGACCGCCGAGCAGGTGGCGGAGCGCCTCGACGACCGGTTCGCCCTGCTGACCGGCGGGCTCGTATGCGCCGAGCGAGGCGGCCGACGCCATCACCTCGGCCGGCGGCGGCGTCCCGTCCCCGGCCTTTTCCTTTCCCCGCTCACCACCTCAGCTACTGTGAGCCCTGTCGCCGAACTGCTGGAGCGCAATGCCCGCTTCGCCGGGCGCGGCCACCAGCCATTGCCCATGCTGCCCCGGCTCGGGGCCGTGATCGTCACCTGCCCGGATCCGCGCGTCGATCCCGCCCACGTGCTCGGCCTGCAGCTGGGCGAGGCGGCGGTCATCCGCGCCGCTGCCGGCCGAGTATCTCCCATCGTTCTGCAAAACCTCGCTCTGCTCGCCCAGCTGGCTGCCGTGCAGGGTGCCACCGGCGATGTCGAGCTCGTGCTCATGCAGCACACGGACTGTGTGGGATCACGCGCTTGACGGGCCCGGAGCACCGCCCTCTGCTCGCCGGCCTTCTCGGCGTGCCACCTGCGGAGCTGGCGACGATGTCGATCGCCGACCCGTACGGCGCGGTGCGGACCGACATCGAGGCCCTGGCGGCCAACCCTCTCATGCCCGACCGGCTGTCGGTAGCCGGGCTCGTCTACGACGTGGCCACCGGCCGCGCCGCACTGGTGGAGCGGCGCTCGCCACTGCGCCCGTTCGGGATCCGCCACGGCCAGGAGTGCAACCGATGAGTTTCGGTGCGCCGCACCATACGAGTGAGTGATGCGGTCACCGACTCGGAGGACAGGCCAGAAGTGAGCACCAGGCAGACGACGAACGCGCACGCCGGGGCGGCGGACGAGCTTCCGGCCCGCACTGGCGAACGAGATCCCCGAGGCCAGGCTGCTGACG
>JBKPCH010000184.1:0-10851 GCA_046727275.1 Candidatus Dormiibacterota bacterium | reverse complement strand
ACGGCCTCCAGGGCGCTGGCCAGCTTGGCGCCGCCCTCGGGGTCGAGGCGGCCGTCGACGTACCAGACGCCGTCCAGGCTGGGGCTGAGGTGGAGGTAGCGGCCCTGGTCCTGGCGCAGGGCCTCGGCCAGGGCGCCGTCGGGGTCGAGGCAGTGGCGGAGGTGGCGGGTGACCCGGCGCAGGTGCGGGGGGTGGAGCTCGCGGGCGGCCTGGAGCAGGTCGGGCTCGGCCTGGCGGGCGGCCCCAAGGCCGACCTCCTCGATGCTGCGGGTGGCCACGGCGGCGTGGGCGAGGCTGACTTCCCCTGAGGCGAGGGCCTGCTCGAAGCGGGGCAGCTGGGGCAGCTGGCGGCCGACGCGGACCAGCTCGGCGGCGGCGCCGGGGGCCAGGCGGCAGGTGGCGCGCAGCCAGGCGGCGGTGCTGAGGGCGCCGCAGGCGGCGCCGCCTTTGGCGGCGTCGAAGGCGCGGACGGAGCGCGCGATGACGGCGTCGAGGACGTGCCTGAGGCGGAGCAGCTCCTGGACCCGCTCGCCCTGGGCCAGGGTTGGCAGGGCAGCGGCGTCCTCGGCGGCGACCTGGGCGAGGGCGTGGCCGAGGCGGTCGAGGGAGGCGGGCTGGAGGACTGCTGTGCTCATGGGAACGTCTGTTCGCAGTATACCGGCTACGCCGCGCGGCATCAAGCTACGCTTTACCGCCTGGCTCCGCCGGGCGGCCGCCCGGGTGACGCTGCGGTAGAGTGGGCGGCTGCCGGCCGAGCAGCCGGCGCGCCAGCAGGCCCAGCCCCGCGCCCAGCCCGGCGCCGGCCAGGACGTCGCTGGGGAAGTGGTGGCCCAGGTAGACCCGGGAGGCGCCCACCGCTGTGGCGAGGCCGAGCAGGAGCGGCGCGTCGCGGGGGTAGAAGCTGGCCAGCGCGACCGCCGCGGCGAACGACCCGGCGGTGTGCCCGGACGGGAACGAGGCGTCCGCCGGCGGGGCGCCGACCACCCGGCCGATGCCGCGGAGGAACGGGCGCCGGCGCCGGACGGTGCCCTTGATGGGCCCCTGCACCAGCCCGACGGCGACCAGCATCGCCGCCGTCGAGGCGACGGCCGCCCGGCGTCCCCGGCCCCCGTCGCGCAGGCCCAGCCACGTCGCGCCGGCGACCCAGCCGATGCCCTCACCGAGGTCGGAGAGGAGCGTGACCTGCTCGTCGAAGTACGGCGTGTGGGGGAGGCGGTTGATCACGTCGTAGAGGAGGCGGTCGAGCGTCGCTCGCTTCATGCGGCTAGTCGCCGTCCGGGCCGGCGCCGGGCCGGCCGCCCTCGACGCGATCCTGGTCCCCGGCCGGGCGGTAGCGCTCGTCGCGGACGACCTCGACCAGGAACACCCAGGCGTTGCCGGTGGCGCCGAGGATGGCGGACAGGGCGCCGGCCGCTAGCCAGTACAGGCCGCCCGGGACCCAGCCGAGCAGCGAGCAGCCGGCCACGACGACGGGCAGGGTCGCCGCCAGCACCTGGACCACGCGAGCGGAGTGCCAGGTCACGGGCTGGCGGCTGGGCGCGCGCACGGCAGGGACGACGATGACCAGGAGGATGCCCAGCGTGAGCACGCCGGCGCCCAGCAGTTCGGCGCCGAGCGCCCTGGCGGGCTGGTGCGGGATGAGGACGAACGCGCACTCGCAGAGCACCGCGATCAGGAGGATCACGCTCTCCCCGGCGCGACCCGCCAGGAACCGGACGTTGAGGATCCGATCGATGTTGATCGACACCCCCACGAAGAGGAGACCCGCGAGCACCGTGGCCGCCCCGCCGAGCATCGTGACGAAGCCGCTCCACGAGAGGATCTCCTCAGCGCTCATCGGCCCGCCCCCGCGCTCTTCAGTCCAGGACCTTCACCGGGTTGCGCCGGAACAGGTACTCCGGGATGGCCGTCATCGGCGGGCGCTCCCAGTCCCCGATCTCGCGGACCTCCAGGAAGAAGCGGTCGCTGCTGTAGTGGATCAGCTTCATCGAGCGGTTCACCTCCTCCAGGAGGTGGATGCGGTGGCGGTCGCCCAGCCGCTTCAGGGCCACCTGCATGATCGCGAACGCCATCTTGGACAGGTCCAGCAGCTCCTGGTTGCGGTGGATGCGCACGCCCAGGTCCGTCTGCGCGATCGCGTTCAGCCCGAAGTTCTCCAGGATGTCGATCAGGTGGCCGGTCTCCACCCCGTAGCCCGTGAAGAAAGGCAGCCGCTCCAGCAGGTCGCGCCGCCCCGCGTACTCCCCCGACAGCGGCTGCACGAGGCCGGACAGCAGCGGGTAGAACAGGTTGATGAGCGGCCGGGCCGCCAGCTCCGTCACCCGGCCGCCGCCGGCCGCCTGCAGCTCGCCGCCGAAGTTGAGGGGGCGCCTGTAGAAGCCCTTGACGTAGCTGATGCGCGAGTCCGTCAGCAGCGGCCCCACAGTGCCGTAGACGAACTGCGGGTGGATGTTCGAGATGTCGGTGTCGCACCACGCGACGATGTCGCCCCGCAGCACGTGCAGGCTCTTCCACAGCGCCTCGCCCTTGCCCCGGAAGCTGCCGTGGTCCGGTAGCACCTCGGGGTGCTGCACGACCGGGACGCCCAGCGAGCGGACGATCTCCACCGTCCGGTCGGTCGACGCGCTGTCGATCACGACGATCTCGTCCAGCAGCGGCGAGTCCTCCATCAGGGCGCCCTTCAGCGTCCGCAGGATGTCGCCGATCGTCACCTCCTCGTTTAGCGTGGGCAGGCCGAGGCTGATGGTCAGGCCCTGACGCCGCTTCAGCTCGACCAGCCGGTCCACGTCGCGGAACTCCCGCGAGTGGAAGGTGTTCTCCGCGAACCACTTGTCCACGACGGCCGAGACCTCCTGCCCGCCGGCGAGCAGCTGGGCCGGGCCCGGCTCGTCGCCCAGGATGGGCGGGATCGCCCGCGAGCTCTTGGCCAGGATGACGGTGCCCGGCAGCGAGTGGACCGTCTTGGCCAGGCGGGAACCGACCAGCACCGACGAGCGGGTGGCGTCCGCGTAGGCGCCGAGCACTGTCACGCCGTGCCGGCGGCCGGCCTCGGTGATCGCCTGGCTGGGGCTGGCCGCGATCACCTCGACCGGCTCCAGCCCGGGCCTGGCGAACTCCAGCACCAGGTCCCGGAACAGCCTCGACTCCCGGTCGCGGCGGTCGTCCGAGTGCCGCGTGTCGTGCACGTGCAGCGCCGTCAGCGGCACGGAGCGCCCGCTCGTCAGCGCGGCGGCCGCCCGCAGGGCCAGCCGGGCGCTGGGACCGCCCCGGATCGGCACCACCACGCCGTCGCTCAGGCGCAGCCCGCGCCCCTCCGGGTCGAGGCGCACGAGCAGGAGGTCGGACGGAGGGTCCGCGACCAGGTCGTCGATGTTGCGGTCCGACTGGCGCTGCCCCGGCCCGGGCCACTCCACGACGATCAGCTCGGCGGCGTTCTCGTACGCGGCCTCGCGGACGCCCTGGGCCAGGCTGCTCGCGACCCGGACCTTCACCTCGAACGAGGCCTGCACCTCGGTCTCCAGCTCGGTCAGGCGCTGGAGCAGCGAGCGGTACCGGCGGGCGATCGTCACGCTCTCCGCGATCGGCCTGTCCTGCGCCAGCTCGACCACGCCGAGCAGCAGGCCCGAGCCCCGCTCGCCCCGCATGAGGGCGGCGGCTACCTCGAGCAGGCCGGCCGCCGACCGGGTCCGGGTGATGGGGATGAGGATGCGGTGGTCCCTCGGCTCAGCCACGTGTCACCTCGATCACGCGCTCCATCTTCTCCAGGACCGCCGGCCAGCCGTAGCCGGCGAGCACCCGGTGGCGCAGGCGCGCGCCCCGGCTGGCCAGTGCCCGCGACAGCGCCCTCGCCACGGCCTCCCCGCCGTCGCCGGCGGGGAACGTCCAGGCGTCCGTGCCGGCGATCTCGCGGAGGACGGGGATGTCGGCGCAGACCAGCGGCGCCCGGCTGAGGCCGGCCTCCAGCACCGGGAGGCCGAACCCCTCGGACTCGCTGGGCAGGAGGACGACGTCGGCGAGCCGGTAGAGCTGGGCGATGGCGCGGTCGCTGACGGGGTGGGCGCCGTCGGGCCCGGCGAGGTCGGCGAGGAAGCTCACCACGTCATCTAAGCCCAGCCGGGCGCGCTGCTGTCGCAGCTCGGCCACGTAGGCCCTGTTGTCCGCCGAGTGCGGCCCCTGGGGACCGCTGACGGCGACGCGGAGACGGGGGTGCGCCTCGACCAGCACGGCGGCCGCGTCCAGCGCCAGCTCGATGCGCTTGCGGCGCGTGATGCGCACCGGCACCAGGACGAGGGGGTCGGCGTGCTGCAGCCCCGCCCGCCGGGCCAGCTCGACGGTGGCCGGCTCCAGTCCCCAGAAGCCGGCCGGGTCGACCCCGTTGGGCACCAGCGGCACCTCCTCCCGGGGCACCCCGAACGTGTCCGCGACCTCCTCCCGGCGGACGGCGGAGACGGCGACGTAGCGGGTTCCCGCCTGGGGCTCGCGGAGGATCGACCAGGGCCAGCCCGGGCGCCGGAAGGCCGCGTACCGCGGGTTGACCCAGGCGAGGTCGTGCGTCCAGGCGACGACCGGCCGGCCGGCGGCCGCCAGCGCCGCCGCCAGGGGCAGGTTGAAGGGCATGGTGAGGACGTTGTGGGCGATGACGACGTCGCGGTCCGCCAGCAGCCGGCCCAGCGCCTCAGCCAGGCGGGCCCGCAGCGACTCGAAGGCGGCGGTCGCCGGGTCGCCCGCGGCCAGGCACGCCGCCACCCGCTCCACCTCGGGGTGCCGGGAGTCGGCCTCCGGGACGAGCTCGGCGTCGCCCCGGCCGGCGATGACGCGGACGTCGTGGCCGGCCTCGCGGAGCAGCCGGGCATGGGTTGCCATGATCGCCTCGACGCCGCCGGTGACCGGCGCCGCCGTGTAGTGCAGCAGCGCGAGCCTCGCCCGGCGGACGAGGCTCAAGCCGGCAGGCCGCGCATCCGCGACGTGGCCGGCCGGCTGCCCGCCGGCAGCTCCAGCTCGAGCCCGGCCGGCATGCGGTCGACCTGGACGCGCACGCCGTCCCCGCACTCGACGGTGAAGTCGAGCTCGCCGTCCGCCACGCGCATGCCCTCGACGCGCAGCCTGCTGTACAGCTCGGTGTCCAGCGGGTCGATCCGCAGGCGGCGGGCGAACACGTCCACCTCGACGCCGAGCAGGACCTGGAGGAGGTGGAACAGGGAGCCGGCTCCCCAGGCCTGCGGGCTGCAGCTGATCAGGTACTCGCCGGGGCCCGCGTAGAAGCGGCGGTCCCGCGAGAACCCGCAGAACAGCTCGGGGATGCGGTGGTCGGAGAAGCGCATGCACGCCTCCAGCACCGCGCGCGCCACGCGCTCCGCCTCCTCCCGGTAGCCGTAGCGCCGCATCCCGGCCGCGATGATCGAGTTGTCGTGCGGCCACACGGAGCCGTTGTGGTAGCTCATCGGGTTGAAGCTGATCGCCTTCGACGAGAGCGTCCGCACGCCCCAGCCCGAGAACATGTCGGGCGCGACCAGCCGGGCCACGACGTCGCGGGCGCGGGCCCTGTCGACGATGCCGGACCAGAGGCAGTGGCCGGGGTTGCTGCTGATCGACTCGACCTGCAGCTTGTCGCGGTCCAGCGCCTGGGCGTAGTAGCGGTGGGCCGGCATCCAGTAGCGGTCCTCGAACTGCTTGCGCAGGTCCTCGGCCTCGCCGCGCAGCCGGTCGGCCTCCGCCTGGCGGCCCAGCTTGTGGAAGATCCGGGCCAGGCGCGACTTGGCGTGGTACACGTAGCCCTGCACCTCGACCAGCGCCGCCGGCAGGGGCGCGGGCTCGCCGCGCGACTCGATCAGCGAGTCCCACGAGTCCTTCCAGCCCTGGTTGCGGACGCCGATATGTCCGTGCTGCGCGTACTCGACCAGGCCGTCGCCGTCCAGGTCGCCGTACTCGTCGATCCAGCGGAGCGCGGCCATGACGTTCGGGGACAGCTCGCTGAGCAGGTCCACGTCGCCGGTCCACTCCAGCAGCTCCACCAGCAGCACGAGGAAGAGCGGCGTGGCGTCCACGGTGCCGTAGTAGGGCGTGTGGGGGACCTGGCCCAGGTTGGCCAGCTCGCCGGAGCGCATCTCGTGCAGGATCTTGCCCGGCTGCTCCTCGCGGTAGTTGTCGATCTTCGTGCCCTGGTGGCAGGCCAGGTAGCGCAGGCTGCCGACCGCCATCTGCGGGTTCAGCGCCAGCGTCTGGACCGAGGTGATGAGCGCGTCCCGGCCGAACGGCACGGCGTACCAGGGGACGCCGGCGGTGGGGAAGAGGCCCGTCGGCCGGTCGTCGCAGAGCACCCGGAGGTCCTCCTGGTTGCGCCAGAGCAGGCCGCCGTCCAGGGACTCGTTGTCGCTGTGGAACCGCGTGCAGGAGCGGTTCCAGGCCTGGTACTGCTGCTCCAGGGCCACCAGCGCGGCGTCGAAGTGGAAGTCCTCCTCCGGCTGGTCGTCGCCCAGGGTCGGCAGCAGGTCGACCAGCAGCACGTACGTCTCGTGCGGCTCCAGGTGGAAGGTGACGCAGGCCCGGCCCCGCTCCAGCTTCGGCACCGGGTTGAAGACGACCTCGGTGGTGCGGCGGACCCCGTCCAGGCCGCGGTAGCCGAACTTGAGGCCCGTCTCGGTGCTCACCGGCAGCTCGGGTGTGCCCATCTGCCGCTCCGGCCGGTAGCCGCGGACCTCGAAGATGTCCAGGAAGTCCGCGTCGAAGCGCAGCTCCAGGTCCACGTCGACCGGGTGCCGGTTGCAGTTCTGCACGCCGATGCGCTCGTGGACCCCGTCGTGGACGAACCGGGTCCGGCGCAGGCTGAGGCTCTGGCGGGGGATGGTGCCGGCGCCGTGGCGCGCCTCCAGCGCCGGGTTGACGAGCTGGAAGGTGGCCACGTAGGCGCGGTCGACGCCGTGGTTGAGCAGGATCGGCCGGCGCCCGTTCAGGCGCAGCTCGAATGTGCTGAGGAACCGGGTGTCGGACCGGTAGAGACCGAGCCCCGCGTCGTTCCCCGCCGGGACGTCCCCCTTGAGGTCGGACACGATGAAGAGGTCGTTGTGCTTGAGGATGACCCGGTCTGCGAGCACGGTGCTATGGATTCTAGGAGCGCGGCGCCCGGCCCGCGAACGGCCCGCGGGCTGGGCGGCCGGCAGCGCGAGCCGGAGCATCGCCACAATTTGCGCGTGCCCCGGCCCATCGTCGCGCTCATCGGACGTCCCAACACCGGCAAGTCCACGCTCTTCAACCGCCTGATCGGCTGGCGGAAGGCGATCGTGGACCGGCAGCCGGGCCTCACCCGCGACCGGCTCTACGGGGTGGCCGAGTGGCGCGGGCGCGAGATGACGGTCGTCGACACGGCGGGCCTCGACCTGGACCCCCTGGACGCCTCCCGGGCGGCCATCGAGCGCCAGACGCGAATGGCGATCGAGGAGGCCCAGGTTATCGTCTTCCTGCTCGACGCGCGCCAGGGGGTGACGGCCATCGACCGCGACATCGCGGACATGCTGCGGCGCTCGGGGCGGCCGGTCGTCGTCGCGGCCAACAAGGTGGACGACCCGCGCCAGCCCTACTTGCGCCACGAGGTCCTGGAGCTGGGCTTCCCGGACCCGGTCATGATCTCCGGGCACCACGGGATCGGCGTGGACGACCTGCTGGACGCGGTGCTGGCCGACCTGCCCCCGCCCGAGGCGGAGGAGCTCGGCGAGGAGGCGACGGCCCGGCTGGCCATCATGGGCCGGCCCAACGTCGGCAAGTCGTCGCTGCTGAACCAGCTCCTGGGCGACGAGCGCTCCCTGGTCAGCGAGGTCCCGGGCACCACGCGCGACCCGGTCGACACCGAGCTGATCTTCGACGGGCTGCCGGTGGTCCTGATCGACACGGCCGGGATGCGGCGCCGGGCCGCGGCGCGGGACCGCCTGGAGCAGTTCAGCCTGCTGCGGGGGATCAGGGCGATGGAGCGGGCCGACGCGGTGCTGCTCGTCCTGGACGCCTCGACGGGCGTCCTGGCCCAGGACCAGCACGTGGCCAGCTACGCCCTGGAGGCGGGCAAGGGGCTGGTGCTGGTGGTCAACAAGATCGACCTGGTGGAGGGGCCGGAACGCCGCCAGGCCGACTGGGAGAAGCGGCTGCGAGCCGAGTTCAAGTTCGTGCGGCACGCGCCGGTGGTGACGATCTCGGCGCTGACCGGCCAGGGGGTGGGGAAGGTGCTGCCCACCGCCCTGGAGGTGGTCGGCCAGCGCCGGACCCGCATCCCGACCAACGAGCTGAACCGGGTGCTGCGGGAGCTGTTCCTGGAGCGCCCGCCGCCCAGCTTCAAGGGCCGGCGCCTGGCTCTCCGGTACGCCACGCAGGCCGGCTCGGAGACGCCCACGATCGTGCTGTTCGTGAACGACGTAGGCCTGCTCCACTTCGGATACCGGCGCTACCTGGAGAACCGCCTGCGCGAGCGTTTCGGCTTCGCCGGCAACCCGCTCCGCATCGTCCTGCGCCCGGCCCACGAGAAGTAGCGGCCCCCTTCACCGGCGCCGCACGATGGCCCACAGCCGGCGGGAGGGCCGGCGTTCTTACAATTCCCTGCCACGACTCGAATGCGGCGATCACACCCCCCTGATGCTGTAATGGCATGGCTACTGCCATGAGCGCTCAGAAAGTCCTGGTGGTCGACGACGAGGACCACATCCTGGAGCTGGCCCGTCTCTACCTGTCGCGCGAGGGCTACCAGATCGAGACGGTGACCGACGGCGCCAGCGCCATGGCGCGCTTCAGCCAGGTCAAGCCGGACCTGGTCGTGCTCGACATCATGCTGCCCAACGTGGACGGGCTGACCATCTGCCGCGAGATCCGCAAGCAGAGCCAGGTCCCCATCATCATGCTCACCGCCCGGGACGAGGTCACCGACAAGGTCGTGGGCCTGGAGCTGGGGGCCGACGACTACCTGACCAAGCCCTTCCACCCCCAGGAGCTGGTGGCCAGGGCGAAGGCGCTCGTCCGCCGCGCCCGGATCGAGCCCGACCAGCCGCGTCTCGTGAGGGCCGGCCGGCTGGAGGTCGACTTCGAGCGCCACGAGGTCCGCTTCGGCGACGGCCGGCTGCAGCTGCGGCCGAAGGAGTTCGACCTGCTGGCCCTGCTGGCCAGGCACCCCGGCCGCGTGTTCCAGCGCAGCGAGCTGCTGGACCTGGTCTGGGGCTACGACTTCCCCGGG
Source organism: Candidatus Dormiibacterota bacterium (assembly GCA_046727275.1). Lineage (GTDB taxonomy): Bacteria > Chloroflexota > Dormibacteria > Dormibacterales > Dormibacteraceae > CF-161. Next base: position 1,646 of record JBKPCH010000184.1, on the reverse strand, counting down.
TACACGCGAACCGTGGACGTGCACGTGCAGCAGCTGCGTGAGAAGCTGACAGCGGGCGGGGTGACGAACCCCACGATCCAGACGGTGTGGGGAGTGGGCTACAAGCTGGAGATGGCAGAGAGCTGAGTCTTCGGGTCCGCCTGCTGCTGGCGACGGTGGCGATCGTCGCGGTGAGCCTCACGCTGAGCGGCGCGCTGACGGGCATCCTCGTCCAGCACCTGGAGCTGGCCGGGGCCCAGGACGAGCTGGCCAAGAACGCCCTGCTGGTCCGGCCTCCGATCCAGCGGCTGGAGGCCCTGTCCACGTCCTGCCCCGCCCAGGCCGCCGGCCGCCGCTGCCCGCCGGCGCTGACCGAGGCGGAGTTCACGGCCAGCCTGCCCGCCACCGTCAGGTCGCTCGACCTGGCCGGCGACCGGCTCATCCTGCTGGGCCGGCAGCCGGTGGTGCGCGGCGTCCGGCAGCAGCCGCTGGTCGTCTACGACAGCGACGGGACGCTGGCGCCGGGGTCGCCGCTCCCGCTGGGCGCCGAGACGAAGGTGGCCGGCCAGGTCGTGCGCAAGGGCACCGCCACCCTGGGCGGCCAGGACTACCTGATCACGGCGGCGCCGCTCCAGGGCGTCTACACGTCCTTCGTGGTCCTGGCCCGCTCCCGCGACCTGGTCGCCGGCGAGGCCAGCAAGCAGCTCGCCCCCCGCGTGCTGGTGTCCGCCGGGGCGGGCCTCCTGCTCGCCGTGGTGGTCGCCCTGCTCCTCAGCCGCATGTTCACCCGGCCGCTGGACGAGCTGCGCAGCGCCGCCGAGGACATCGCGGGCGGCAACTACTCGCGGCGGGTGCAGAGCGCCGGCCGGGACGAGATCGGGGCCGTCGCCCGGGCGTTCAACCGCATGGCCCAGGCCGTCGAGCGAACCCGCTCCCAGCAGCAGGCCTTCCTGGCCAACGTCTCCCACGAGCTGAAGACGCCGCTCACCAGCCTGATCGGCTTCAGCCAGGCGCTGATGGACGGCAGCCTGCGCACCGACGAGGAGAAGCTGCGGGCGGCCACGATCCTGCACGAGGAGGCCGAGCGTGTGCTGCGGATGTCGCAGGAGCTGCTGGACCTGGCCCGGGTGGAGGCCGGCCAGCTGACGCTCAACCTGTACCCGGTCGACCTGGGCGTGCAGCTGCTCCAGGAGATCGAGATCGTCCGGCCCCGCGCGCAGGCCCGCCGGCTGGCGCTGCAGCTGGCGGTCCCGCCGGCGCTGCCACCCGTGCAGGCCGACCCCGACCGGCTGCACCAGATCCTGGAGAACCTGCTCGACAACGCCGTCAAGTACGCGCCGGAGGGCAGCACCGTCTGGATCTCGACCCAGCTCAACGGCAGCGGCCGCATCACCACCGCGGTGCGGAACCGCGTCGGCACGCGGGCGCCGGACCCGGAGCGGATGTTCGAGCGCTTCTACCGCGGCGACCCCTCGCGCTCCTCGGCCGGCGGCGTGGGGCTGGGCCTGGCCATCAGCCGGGAGCTGGCGCTGGCCCAGGACGGCAGCCTGACGGCCGAGCTGGACGCCCGCGGCGACGTCTGCCTGAAGCTGGACCTGCCCGTCGCCCCGCAGCCGCCGGTGACGCGCGAGCTGCCGGGCCGGCCGCCGGCCCGCCTGGCCCCGCGG
>JBKPCH010000183.1:0-13993 GCA_046727275.1 Candidatus Dormiibacterota bacterium | reverse complement strand
GGGCGCCCCCCGGGGCCGGCGTTGGGGCGCTCCCGGGCGCGGACATCAGCCCTGGGGTCGGCGAGGAGACCGGTGTCGCGCTCGGTCCCGTAACCCGGGAGCCGGTCGGCGCGACCGTGACAGCCGGTACTCCGGGCCGGGGCATCGCTGCCACCTGGTTGGGAGCAGCCGACACCGGCACGTCGTCCGGTGGGACCGGCACCCGCACCGGCCCGCCCGTTACCTGCGCCAGCAGCACTGGCGCCAGCAGTAGGGCCGTCCAGACGGCGACGACGACTGTCTTGACGCCGGCCTTCCACTCCGACCTGAAGGTGAGGACGTAGCCGGTCAAGGGCAGGAAGAGGAGCGCCAAGGCGATCCGGATCGGCGACGGGAGGGCATACCAGGCCCGAGCGACCAGCGACCGGCGTGGACGGCCCGATCGCCAGCCCTGCTCGGCCGCGATGTAGACCGCGATCTCCGGACGGGCCAGGAGGCTCGAGGCCGGCTCGTTGCTCGACTCGCCGCTGGCAGCCAGGTCGAGGGCCGGCTCACCGGTGGCCTCCGGGAACGTCGCCAGCTCCGGCTCCGCCGCCAACGGCTGCGTCGGCTCGTCTTCGGCCGCGGTGCCAGGCGCCAGATCGGGCGTGTGGGCCACCACCGGTGTGGGCTCCTCCCGGTCCAGGGCGGCCCGCGGCTCCGGGTCCGTGCTGGCAGGCCGATCCTGCTCCTGCTCGGGCGGTCGACCGGTCGAGACGTCCGGCGGCGAAACATCGACCTCCGTCTCGTCGAGCACGCCCGGTGGCTGACCCCGCTCGTGTGGCATGTCTGGCGGCTGCTCGCCCCCTTGCTGGCGAGCCATAGTCCCTCCTTCTCTTTGTATTCCTTGTATACGAGGCCCTCGAAGGTCAGAAGGGTAGCGGTCCGTCGATCCGGAGGGCAAGCGGTTTGGGGGATTGCGAGGGACATACACTCGGGCCTCCCCTGGCCGGCCGCCCGGGCGAGCGGTCCCACCCTCGATCCACCGCTTCAAGATCGGCGACACCGGTGAACCTGCTCACGATCGACGGCCAGCGCTACTTGGTCACGCCGCGCGGCCACAAGCAGTGGGTGCGCAACTTGCGGGCCGCTGGCGAGGGCGAGCTGCTGATCGGCCGGAGGGTCGAGCGCTTCACCGCCGTGGAGCCGCCGTCCGAGCAGCGGCCGCCCATCCTCCGCACCTACTTGCGGCGCTGAAGCTTCGGTTCCGGGATGTTCTTCGGCGGCGTGAGCGCCAGCTCGTCGGAGGCCGATCTGGCCCGGATTAGCCCGGCCCATCCGTGTTCGCCATCGACCGGGCTCCCTGAGCCCGGTCGGGGGCCGGGCGCCGGCAGCACCTGGCCGCGTAGCACGCCACCGCTACGGCCCCGGCTTGAACATTCCGCGGCCAACGCGCGGATCTGGTTGCGGAGGGTCGGCGTATTGAGGCCGTAGCCCAGCCCGATCGCCACCACCCAGAGCGCGATGGCCGCGTCAACCAGCGCGTCGTCAGCGCCCACAGGGCGCAAGAATGGAGCTGGCGAGCCGCCACGAGTCCCGGGGCGTTCGCCGCGCTCACCGCCCAGCACAATCCCGCCCGCCGCCGGTGGGGCTGATCCAGTTCGGTCCCGGCGCTGCAGGCGGTCACCGCACTCGGGCGAAGGCAGCCTCCGTCAGCGTGCTTGCCGTCCGCACGGCGCTGGCCAAGGCGTCCTCCACACTGAGCCCGCAGAGGTCGGTGAGGCAGAACAGCGCCTCGGCGCTGACGACGACGGCCAGGTCCCGCTGCAGCTGCGCGGGCCGCTGCGGGTCCACCGCCTCGAGGGCGTCGAGAAAAGGGGCCAGCGCGTGCTCGATCAGCCCGAAGCGGATCCCCGGCCGGGCGGCTGCCAGCTCCGGCCGGACGATGGTGGCGGAGATCATGGCCCGCACGGCAGCCTGGCGCTCGGCGACGCCCTCGAGGAGGAAGCGGGTGGCGAAGGCTACCCGCTCGACGGGGTCGTTCGACGCCGCCACCGGTCGCAGCGCGTCCGACGGGCTCGGCCAGGCGTCCACGACAGCCACCGCCAGGAGTGACGCCAGGTCCGGGAAGTATCGATAGGCCGTGGCCTCCGACACCAGCGCCGCCCGCGCCACCTCCGGCATGGTCACCGGCCTGTCGTCGCGGATCAGCCGGCGGCAGGCCTCGACGATTGCTCGCCGGGTGCGCGCCTTCTGATTGGTCCTCCCGCTGCCCGCTGCGATCACCACGTCGCCTCCCTGTGCTTCGTGCAAGTCGACCTCCTTCATGAGAGTTTACTTGCATCACTGCTTGAGGATGCGCTACCATCCTGAGAGTTGACTCTCACGATGAAGGAGGAAGGGACCATGGACGTTGCCGTCATCCGCCCCGACGGCGGGGAAGCCATCCAGCTCGGTCCGGTCCGCATGCGGATCCTGGAGGATGGCAGCACCACCGACCACCGTCTCGGGATGGGGGAGATCACCCTGCCGCCCCACACCGACGGGCCACAGCAGCACCGCCACGCTCGCCACGACGAGGGCTTCTACGTCGTCTCCGGCACTGCCCGCTTCATGGTGGGGACGTCGACCTACGACGCGCCCGCCGGCACGCTGGTCATGGTGCCACCCGGTGCTCCGCACACGTTCGCCAATCCTGGGGAAGAGACGGCGGTGCTGCTCAACACCTTCACCCCCGATCTCTACGTGCGGTACTTCCGTGACCTGCGCGACATGATCGCCGGCGGGCAGCCGTTAACCCCGGAGGCGACCATCGAGGTGATGGCTCGCTACGCCACCGTGCCCGCCTCCGACTTCGCCGACGGAGGTGAGCGTCGCCGTGGCTGATACCCAGACCGTGCACCTGGATCCCGATCTGCCGATCACACTGCGGGAGGCCGGGCGCGGCCGTCCGGCGCTGGTCCTGCACGGTGGCGGCGGACCGGCGACCGTGGCCGGCATCGCCGCCCATCTGGCGGACACCTTCCACGTCTTCACGCCGACCCACCCCGGCTGGGACGGCAGCGAGCGCCCCGAGCGGCTGCGCACGGTCGCCGACCTGGCCGGCGCCTACCTTGATCTCCTTGGCGCCGAGGACCTCCGCGATGTGCTGGTCGTCGGCTCGTCGATGGGTGGCTGGCTGGCGGCCGAGATGGCGCTGGGTGACGAGGACCACCGGATCACCCGCCTGGTGCTGGTCGACGCCGTCGGCGTGCAGGTCGAGGGAGAGCCCATCCGCGACTTCTTCGCCCTCGATGCCCGGGGCGTGGCCGAGTACTCCTTTCACGACGCCGACCGCTTCTACGTCGACCCCGCCACGGTGCCCGCCGAGCAGGCGGCAATCCGGCAGGCCAACCTGGCCACCATGCGGATCCTGGCCGGCGACTCCATGCACGATCCGGGCCTGCTCGGCCGCCTGGGCCGCATCGACGTGCCGACGCTGGTCATCTGGGGAGACAGCGATCGCATCGTGACGCCCGGGTACGGCCGGGCCATGGCTGATGCCTTCACCAACGCCCGATTCGCGGTCATCACCGACGCCGGTCACCTCCCCCACCTCGAGCAACCGGCCGCCACCTTCGAGGTGCTCGACGCCTTCCTCGCCCCGGTGAGCCGCTGACCTCCGGCTCCGGCAGCCCGGCCTGGCGGTGGCTCGAGAACGGCGAGCTCGGCGAGCCGGTCAAGATCCCGGGCCACCGCCGCGTCGACATGGATCGGGCGGCCTTCCTCCGGGCGCTCCAGGCTCCCCACCGTCGCCAGCGGCAACGCCGAGGTCGCGGAGTCGGCTGACGCCCGCCGGGCCGCTGGTCCGCAGCTCCATCGTCGGCGCCAGCCCGACGTCCTCGATGACGTTCGCCCGGCAGCACGGACGGATCGACGAGCACCTCCGCGCTTCCGGCGTGCCGTACGCGATCCTGCGGCCCAACTACTTCACCCAGAACGTGACCACGGTCAACGCGCCCTCGATCGGCGCGGACGGCAGGCTGTACGTGCCCGCGGGGAACGCCCGGCTGAGCATGACCGACACCAGGGACGTGGCGGCAGTGGCGGCGGCCATCATCACCGGCGACGGGCACGCGGGCCAGGCCTACGACGTCAGCGGCCCGGAGGCCCTCTCCCACGGGGATGTCGCGGACAGGCTGGGCGCGGCGATGGGCCGGCCGGTGGAGTACGTGGACGTCGCACCGGATGCGTTCCGCGAGACCATGCTCGGCTACGGGCTGCAGCAGTGGCTGGTGGACGGCCTGGCGAACATGTTCGAGGACTACCGGCGCTCCGGCCCCGACGGCTACGCGGCGCAGGCGACCGAGACCGTCCAGCGGATCACCGGCCGGCCGGCGCGATCCCTGGACGCCCTGCTGGCCGAGTGGCGGGCGGTGACCGCGGCCGGCCGGCCGTGACGCGGCTCCAGGGCAGGGTCGCGATCGTCACCGGGGCGGCGACGGGGATCGGGCGGGCGATCGCCGTCCGCCTGGCGGCGGACGGCCAGGCGCCGATGTACACCTTCATCGACGATGAGCGCGTTCACGGCCTCGTCCGCAACGCGTACGAGGCCGGGAAGGTGACCGTCCTGGTCTGTCACGCAACCTGCGTGCTGCTGAAGACCCGGCTGTCCGGCCGCGGCCTGCTGGTGGAAGGCAAGACCTGGACGGGGTTCGCCAACTCGGAGGAGGACTTCGCCGACGACTACGTCAAGCGGCGCATCCAGCCCTTCCGGATCGAGGACGAGGCGAGGAAGCTGCCGAACACGAACTTCATCGTGCAGGGCCGGTTCAAGCCGTACGCGGTCCGCGACGGGAGGCTCATCACGGGGCAGCAGCAGTATTCGGGCGCGGCCGCCGCGCGGCTTGCCATCGAGGCACTCGGTGTCTGAGGACGACGTCATGCGCAGCTTGATGGTGACGTTGGTCGTGCGAGCTGCGCGTGGGTGTGGTGCCCGCTCCGGGGGAGGGCCGCGGCAAGGCGGCCCTCCCGGTCGGTCCGAGGAATGGGCCTACGTCACCACGAGGGGCCGCATCATGTCGTGCTCCTCGTGTTCGAGGATGTGGCAGTGCCACACGTACTCGTTCCCGCCCGTCCGCGGGCTGGCGGGGATGACGATCGGCGCCGCCGGCAGGTCGAACCGCATGATCACGGTGGTCACCTCGCCCGGGTTCATGCGCACGGTCTCCTTCCACCCCAGCTCGGTCTTGTCCGGGCCGCGGGCCGGACCGGTGTAGCTGGGAGTACCGGCGTAGGTGGCCGAGTTGAACGGCTGCCGGCCCAGCACCTGGACGTTCACCAGGTGGAAGTGGATGGGGTGGGTGTCACCGGTGAGGTTGGCGATCTGCCAGACCTCGGTCGAGCCGGCGGTGAGCGCCTCTGTCACGGCGTCCTCGTAGGCACGCCCGAAGGCGCCGTTCACGGGCTGGTTCGTCCCGAGCAGCTGGATCAGGCGGCCGTACCCGTCGAACGCCTCGTTGAGGGTCAGCTGTCGGACCGGCACTCCTGGCGGCAGGTGGAGCGTCCCGCTCTGGACCGCGCTGCCTGGCGGGACGATGAACGGCGTGAGATCCGGCGTCAGGTCGGTGTCGCCGGTGATGCGCAGGGGCGCATCCTTGCTGGTCGCGGGGACGACCTTGAACCGCATGATCTGGCGGGTGTTCGGCCCGAAGCCCGGCCGCGTCTGCGTGGGATTGCCCGGCGCGCCCGGGAAGTAGTCGTTGACCGGGTCGCCAGAGGGGAACGGCGCGGGCGCGTCGGTGTAGAGGATGACGCTCTGGCCGGCGAACTTGCTGAAGTCGACGAGCACGTCCCAGCGCTCGGCCGGACCGGTGACCAGGCTGCCCCCGAGCGAGACGGGATCGAACGGCTGGTTCGACGGGATCTGCTTTGGCTTGGGCAGGAAGCCGCCCTCCGTCCCGAGCACGAAGAAGACGGGACCCGGCGAGTTGGTCGGGCGCATGGTGTTGCGGTTCAGCGTGATGCCGTCCGGGCTCCCGTCGTCCACGTACAGCTGGAGGTTCAGGAACCTCGCCTGGCAGGCGTTGAGGATGCGCAGCCGGTAGCGCCGGGCCTCGACCGTCACCTCCGGGAAGACGGTCCCGTCGGCGAGCATCGTGTCGCCGAACATCTCCGGGATGATCGAGGGGTCGGGCGGCAAGCCGAGCGGGTGGTCTCCGAGCTCCCAGCGGTCCGTCTCGTAGGTATGCGGGTACCACAGGCTGCCGGCTTCCGTGGGTCCGGGCCAGGTTGGATCCCTGCTCCCGATGTCGGTGCCGACGAAGATCTTGTCCTGGACGACGAGGGGGATCTCCCGCCCGCCGTTCTCCACGAAGTCGGGCAGTCCCAGGTTGCGCAGGTTGGCCTCGAAGCGGTCGCGGATGATGTAGGCGCTGGCGATCCCCGCGTACGCGTTGAGCCGGGTGACGTCGTGGGCGTGGTCGTGGTACCAGACCAGCCTGGCGCTCTGGTCGTTGGGGTAGTAGTACTCGGCCTGGCCGGGCTGGAGGCCCGGGTTGAGCAGCCGGTAGATGTTGCCCGCCGCACTCTGGACGCTCGGACCGTACTCGCCGTCGGGGGTGAACCAGGTGAACGGGCCGCCGTCGCTGGTCCAGGGAACGAACCCGCCGTGCAGGTGGGTCGTGACGGCGTTCTGGTGCCGCTGCGCGTCCATGAAGCTGGCGCTGGTGTCGACCGGCAGGATGTGCCTGGCCGGCAGACTGTTCGTGAACGTGATCTGAACGGGCTGTCCGCGCTGCGCGACGATGATCCCGCCCAGGTGCCGCTGGGGCTGCGTCCCGCCGCCCAGAGGACGAGCGGGGTTGTAGCCCCACAGCGTCGTCGGTCCGAGGTCCGGGTGCAGCACGTCGGCGAACTGCCCAATGCGCAGTGAGTAGTGGGTGACGCCGGTGACGGGTGCCGGAAGAGAGTCGGGCGCGGCGATCGGGATCCCTCCCGGGCCGACGCCGCGCATCGGCTGCACGAACTTCCGCAGGCCTGCGCTCTGGTAGAAGGCGAACGCACTTCGCGGGCGCTGCGCCACGAGCACCTCCCATGGCACCGCGAGCGCTGCCCCGGCCAGACCGGCCGCCTTGATAACCTGGCGCCTGGTTACGCCTCTGGTGCTCACTTGCCTGCCTCCTGTCCTTTCGCGGTCCCGCCCCCGCACCGGGGCGGAACGGGATGGGCCCATGGGCCCGAGATGGATTGCTGGCGCGCGACCTGCAGAGGCACCGGGACGTACCGACGCCTCTGGGCCCGGGCGTGAACGCCGACGCGCTGTCATCTCTCTCGGTTCCTCGGCGAGCCGAGCATGGAGCCTGCTAAAAGGCCGGCCAATGGCCTAACGGCCTGCCATTTACGGGGCCGTGCTGACCCGTTTGCGGCGAAACGGCTGACCGTGTAGCGGAGCCGCGACGCCGCTCTGTACGGTGGGCGCTCGGCCCGCGGGACTGGCGGCGGCATGCCCCGAGGGCCATCCTGGACATCACCGTGAGCAACATCGCGCTCGCCGCCCAGCACAGGACAGAGCCGAACAGCGCTTGTCCGCTCATGCTGGACGCGGAGCTCTCCGAGCCCGCCTCGACGGCCGGCGGCGCCGAGCGTCTGGCGGCCGCGCCAGCGTGATGCGCGTCTCGCACGACATCCAGCTCGACCAGCCGGCCAGCCGCTGCCAGCGGGAGCTTCAGGAGCCGCCCGAGCGGTGGCTGCCTGACCAGGAAACGGAGGTGGCGGGCGACGGCCGGTTCCTGGTCTGGCTGGGGGTCGGGGGTCCCGAGGTCCGCGTGACGAAGGAGGTTGAGCTCACGGTCGGGCGACCGGTTGTGGACGAGGACCGGCTGGTCGTGCCGATCGGCTGGCGCGCCACCGGGCCGGGCTTCCTGTTCCCGGTCCTGGAGGGGGAGATCGGCGTCCGCCCGCTCGGCCCCCATTCCTGCCTCCTCTGGCTGACCGGCAGCTACGAGGCTCCGCTTGGCGCCCTGGGCCGGCGGCTGGACGAGGCGGTGCTGGGCCGGACGGCCCAGGCGACGGTCCGTGACCTGGCTGTGGCCATCGCGACGAGGGTCGCCGAGCTCGCCGCGAGCCGGGCCGACTGACCGGCCGGCGCGCGAGGAGCCCGGCTCGCTGTCGAAGGTCACGCCCACCTCGCCGCTCGGCCCTGACGCCGGCGCCAGTGAGGGTCTCCCACAGCCTCCTCGACGTGCCGGTCGGGCCGAGCCGCCGGGGCCCGCTGGCCTGCACCGCAGCCGCTCGGTCGGGCCGGGTCCGGGCCGCGGGGGCAGGTCGGCCCTGTCCCTGGCGCCCTCACGCGCTCCCCGTGAGACCGGTGATCGCCCCGCCCCCGACCCGACCCCACCGCTCGCGCCCGCGGGTGGCCCAGCCTGCAGGAGGCGGCGGACGAGCTCGCGCCAATTCGATAGGCCGGCAGGCCTCCGGGCCGGGGGACCTCTGGCACTTCGGTACGCTCGCCGCCGGCCCGATGCTTCGCGTCGATGGTGACAACGACGCATCGCAGGATTCCGGGGGGCCGCAGCGGGTACCGTGCTCCGGACGGGACTCGCGTACCGGGTCCTGAGCGAGGCGGCCGCCGAGACCGCTGCGGACCCATGGTGACCGGCCGCCGCGGCCTCGGCCCGCTGGTCGAACTGCTGGCCGGCAGCGTCAGCCGGCACCCGGTCGATGGGGCTCCCAGCCCCGTCGTGGCCGTTCCGCCCGCGGCCACGGCCGAGCGGTGGGTCCTGGAAGCGGCGGCCCGGGCCTGAGCCATGGACGTCAGTGCGGAGCGAACGCTGGATCTGCCCTTCTGGCGAGTGGAGCAGGTGGTGCGGGCGGGGCCCAGGGAGTGGGTCCCAAACCTGGAGGAGGATCGCGGTGGCGCTCTGTTCACGGAGGTCGGGGTCGGCTCGGGGCCGGCCTGGTTCGGCCGGCGCGTCGCGCTGCGGGTTGCCGATCCGGCCTGCTGGCCGGGGCGATGCGCCGTCCCGATCTCCTGGCAGGCGGAGCGCCGGCCAGAGCTCTTCCCGCTGCTGGCGGGGGTGCTGGAGCTGACGCCGGTGTCGCCGGAGCGGACGCTGCTGGTCCTGGAGGCGAGCTACTCGCCGCCGGCCCGGGCGGCCGGCGAGCTGGCCGACCGGGCCGTGCTGCACCGCCTGGCAGAGGCCACGGTGCGCGACTTCCTCAAGCGGTCGGCACGAGTGCTGGAACGGGCGGCCGGGAGCCGGGCGACCCCGCACCCCGAGCCATAACGCCCGCCGGGCCGGCGCCGCCGGCCGGGCCGCTCAGCCCCGGTCCACCTCGAGGTGCAGGAAGTGCGTCGCGCACGAGATGCACGGGTCGTGGTTGCGGACGCTCCGCTCGCAGAGGTCCTGGAGCCCCGCGTCCGGCAGGTCCAGGTGCCCCTCCACCACGCGGCGCACGTCCGCCTCCATCGCCAGCTGGTTCTGGGACGTCGGCGGCACGATCGTCGCCTCCGCCACGCAGCCCTCGGCGTCCAGCGCGTAGCGGTGGTACAGCAGGCCCCTGGGCGCCTCCGTGCAGGCGGCGCCGGAGCCGGCGCGCGGCTCCACCCGCATGAACGGCGGCTCCGGCGGCCGGTAGGCGCGGAGCAGCGCCACGGCCTCCGCGCAGGCCTGCAGGATCTCCAGGCTGCGGACCACGATGCTGCGGAACGGGTTGCGGCAGGCCGGCCCCAGCCCCGCCGCGGCCGCCGCCTCCCGTACCTCCGGCAGCAGCGCCTCCGAGTTCAGCGTGTAGCGGGCCAGCGGGCCGCACAGGTAGGTGCGGCCTCCGTCCAGCGTCGAGGCGAGCGCGTTGGAGTGGGCCAGCTGCGTCTCGGTGAACCGGTCGCCGAACTCCGAGTCCGCCACGTCCAGGCCCCGGTCCGACACCACGCGGCCGCGGTCGATCGGGTACTCGCCGGGCTGGCGCAGTGCGACCAGCTCCGCGTCGACCTCCAGGTCGGGGAAGTCGAAGCCCGCGACCCAGCGCACGGTCGCCAGCGCATCCTCGCGGGCCCGCTCCAGCGTGTCGACGAGCCCGGTCAGCCGGCCGCGCTCGGGCAGCCCGTGGAAGCCGCCCACCCGCGGGCTGACCGGGTGCACGGCCCGGCCCCCGATCACCTCCATCAGCTCGTTGCCCGCCTTCTTGAGGCGCAGGCCGCGCTGCAGCGCCCCGAGATGGTCCCCGGCCATGTCCAGGGCGCCCGCGTAGCCCAGGAAGTCGGGGGCGTGCAGCAGGTAGACGTGGAGCGCGTGGCTCTGGACCCACTCCCCGCAGTACAGGAGGCGGCGCAGGTCGCGCAGCGGCCCCTCCACCTGGACGCCGCAGGCCCGCTCGATCGCCAGCGCCGCCGTCATCTGGTAGGCGACCGGACAGATGCCGCAGATGCGGGACGTGATGTCGACCGGCTCCATGTAGGAGCGGCCGCGCAGCAGCCCCTCGAAGAAGCGCGGCGGCTCGAAGATGTCCAGGCGCACCTCCTCGACCGCGCCGCCCCGGATCCGGACGTGCAGCTCGCCCTCGCCCTCCACGCGGGACAGGTCGGAGAACCTGAGGGTGCGCCGGCGGCTCGACTCATGGCTCATGGCGCAGCGACTCCTCCCTGAACTCGGGGGCCCACGCGTTGACGCCGCGCAGGGCCCTGGCCATGTCCCGCGGCCCGGCCCCCAGCCGCTCCCACGCCACTGCCAGCGAGGCGGGGTTGGCAGACTCCGCGGGCCCGAAGCAGCCGTAGCAGCCGCGTCCGTAGGCCGGGCAGATCGCCCCGCAGCCCGTCTGGGTGACCGGGCCCAGGCAGGGCAGACCGCGCACCAGCAGGCAGGCGGTGCCGCGCAGCTTGCACTCGACGCAGACGCTGTGGCGGGGTACGACCGGCCGCCGCCGGCGCAGGAACGCTGCGATCACCTCCAGCAGCTGGCGCTTGTCGATCGGGCAGCCGCGCAGCTCGAAGTCGACCGGCACGTGGTCGCTGATCGGCGTCGACGTCTCCAGCGCAAGCAGCAGGTCCGGCCGCGGGTAGACGGCCCCGGCAACCTGGCGCAGGCCGCTGAAGTTGCGCAGCGCCTGGATGCCGCCGGCCGTGGCGCAGGCGCCGATCACGACCAGGAAGCGGGACGCCCGGCGCACCCGCTCGATGCGCTCGACGTCCCGCGGCGTGGCAATCGAGCCCTCGACCAGCGACAGGTCGTAGGGGCCGCGACCGACCGCGCTGGAGGCTTCGAGGAAGTAGCCGATGTCCACCTGGCCGGCCACCTCGAGCAGCTCGTCCTCGCAGTCCAGCAGCGTGAGCTGGCAGCCGTCGCAGGACGAGAACTTCCAGACCGCCAGCCGGGGACGCGTCCGCCTCGTCGCAGTCGCCATCGTCACGCCTCCCGGATGCCGAGCAGGGCCGACACGGCGTCCAGCCGGAAGACCGGCCCATCGCGACACACCAGCACCGGGCCGAGCTGGCAGTGCCCGCACAGCCCGACGCCGCAGTGCATGTTGCGCTCCAGCGACACCCAGATCGACTCCTCGGCCACCCCCCTTGCGCGAAGCGCCGCGATCGTGAACCGCATCATCACCTCCGGCCCGCAGAGCATCGCCAGGGTCCGCGCCGGGTCGAAGGCCGCGCGCTCCAGCAGGGCCGCCACCACGCCGACGTGGCCCCCCCACTCGGTGGTGGCCGCGTCGACCGTGAGCAGGACGTCGATCCCGGCGCGCGCGCCCAGCCGGCGCAGCTCCGGGGCGTAGAGCAGCAGCCCGGGGGTCCGCGCCCCGCAGAGCAGGCTCACCCGGCCCAGCTCCCGCCGGCCGCCGGCCAGGGCGTACACGGCCGGCCGCAGCGGCGCCATGCCCACCCCGCCGGCCACGACCAGCACGTCGCGGCCAGCCGCCAGGTCGACCGGCCAGCCGGCGCCGAACGGCCCGCGGACGCCCACCCAGTCGCCTGCGCGCAGCCGGCAGAGCGCGTCGCTGACCATGCCGACCGAGCGGACCGTGTGCACCAGCTCCCGGGGGCGGCCGGCGTCGCCGCTGATCGAGATGGCCACCTCCCCCACGCCGAAGGCGTAGAGCATGTTGAACTGGCCCGGCCGGAACGCGAAGTCCCCGGCGTCGATCCGCAGCGTCACGGTGTCGGCGGTCTCCCGCCGCCGGCCGGTCACCCGGCATGGTCGCGGCACGAGCGGACCCGGGGCGGGGACGAGCTCAGCGGCCGCCATCGCCGTAGACGTCGAGCAGCTGCTGGCGGGTCGCCGTCAGCCGCGTCAGCATGACGTGCGAGAACCGGCGCAGGAGCTGGTAACCGAGCTCGTGGTCGCTCTCCGACTTGGCGCGCAGGCAGGCCGCGTCGAAGACCAGGGCGGCGACCGGCTCCGTGGCCACGGCGTCCAGGTGCCAGCGGTAGGGCGGGAAGAGCCACGACCAGCCCAGCGGGTCGCCCTCTCCGAGCGTCTCGATGACGATGGGGCCGCGCTCCGGCGCCGCCACCTCCAGCGTCACCCGGCCCGAGCGCAGCACGTACAGCGCGTCGGCCGGCCGCCCCTCCCGGCAGAGGAAGGTCCCGGCCGGGAACCGGGCCAGCTCCGCGCAGCCGCCGACCAGCTCCAGGTGGCGGTCCTCCATGCCGGCAAAGATCGGGGCCTCGGCGGCGATCTCGGCGACGGTCCTCATGTCGCTCCTCCCGGGGCGGTGCCCACGATGGCGGCGGCCTCCTCGGTGATGTCGATGGCGGCGGGGCACCAGGCGATGCAGCGCCCGCAGCCCACGCAGCCGGACGTCCCGAACTGGTCGTGCCACGTCGACAGCTTGTGGGTCAGCCACTGGCGGTAGCGCGAGGCCGTGGAGGCGTGCACGCTGCCGCCGTGCACGTACGAGTGCTGGGACGTGAAGCACGAGTCCCAGCGCCGCTCGCGGGTCGCCACGCCGGCCAGGTCGGACGTGTCCTCCACCGCCATGCAGAAGCAGGTCGGGCAGACCAGCGTGCAGTTGGTGCAGGCCAGGCAGCGGTTGGCCACCTCCTGCCAGCGCGGGTGCTCGTGGCTGCCGCGCAGGCCCTCGGCCACGTGGGCCGGCATCGAGCGCCGGATCTGGGCCGCCGTGGCCGCCTCCTGGCGGTCCGCGGCCTCCTGGTCGGCCGGCGTGCCGGGCGCCCCGCCCAGCAGCTCGCGGACCTCGGCGCCGCGCTCGCTGCCCGACTCGACCAGGAAGCGGTGGCCGCCGGCGTCCCGCAGCTCCGTGAGCGCCAGGTCGTACCCCGCGCTCGCCCGGGGGCCGCCGCCCATCGACGTGCAGAAGCACGTGGGCGCGGCCTGGGCGCAGTTGACCACGACCAGCAGGGCGTTCTCGCGCCGGCGCCGGTAGTCGGGGTCGGGGTGGGCGCCCTCCAGCAGCACCCGGTCCTGCACCGCGATCGCGGCGAGGTCGCACGGGCGCACGCCCAGGAAGGCGAGGCTGGGCGCCTCCTCGCGCACCTCTCTCACGGCGAGGGCGGCGCCCTCCGCCCGGGCGGTCCAGAGGCGCAGCCGGGGCGGGAAGAGCAGCCGCTTCCACGACTGGGGCCCCGCGTTGTGGCCGAAGAACAGGTCGCGGGGATCCCGCTCCAGCCGGTAGGTCCCGGCCTCCTGCCGCTCGGTCCAGCCCCGCGCCAGGTCCGCGGCGCGCTCGACCTGCTCGTAGGCGATGGCGCCGCCCCGGGCGACCGGGCCGGCCACCGCGTAGCCCAGCCGCAACAGGATCGCCAGCAGGTCGTCCAGGTGGTCGGCGGGCAGGACCACGGCGCCGCCGGCCGGCTCCGCCCCGGCGGTCCCGGCGGTCACAGCGCACCCCACCGGCGCAGCTGGGCGACTGCGGCGTCCACCAGCTCGTCCAGCTCGGCCTCCACTGCGTCGCTCAGCCCGGCGCCGGGCTGGACCGACTCCGGCTCCAGCCCGAGCACGACCAGCTCGCTGGGGCCGCGGCCGAGCCGGCGCGCGAGCGCCAGCGCGTCGGGCAGCGCGAGGTCGTGCGCCGAGACCGGGCCGCCTCTGCGCTGGAC
>JBKPCH010000182.1:0-16841 GCA_046727275.1 Candidatus Dormiibacterota bacterium | reverse complement strand
ATCCTCCGGAACACCGGCCGCAGCGCCGCCGCGCGGGGCCGGGGCGCCTGGAACAGCAGCTGGAGGGTGCGGTCCGGCGCCGTGACGAAGAGCTGCACGAGGCTGTAGTCGAGGCGCACGCCCCGCGACGTCCGGCTGACGCCGTAGGACAGCTGGATCGCGTCCCCGGCTGGCAGGCTGGTCCGCGTCAGGAGCAGCGGCTCGCCCTTCGACGCCCCCGGGACGGCCGTCGCGGCGGTGGCTGCGGCGCACATCGCGGTGTGATCGACCCGAGCGGTCTCCCTCACGGTCAGCCCAGCCGTATCGGTGCTGAAGGCCACCACGGCGGGCCGGGCGCCCAGGGTGTCGGGTCCCTGCGCCGCCCACCTGGCCAGGACGGGCCGGAGGAGCGGGCTGCGCCGCCCGGCGCCGGCGAGCTGGCCCGGGAGGTCGGCCGCGTCCGGCGCCACGGCGTCCCAGTTGGCGGGCAGCGAGAGCGTGATGCCCCCGGCCGGGTCCCGGTAGGTGCGCCAGACCGCCGGCAGCGGCGCGCCGGACGGCCGCGGCGCCTGCGGCGCGGCGAGGCAGCGCATGGCGTAGCCCGCCTGGTCGGTGCCGGGCACGGTGCAGCCGGTCCCCAGCAGCGACGCCGAGACCGCCAGGAGCAGGAGACGGCGGGCCCCGGAGCGGACGAACGGCACGACGGCGGACAGTCTAAGCAGCGGGCCCCGGGCTCCGCGCGGCGGCCGGGCATCGCTGCGGTGTGGCAAACTATGCGTTGGCGAAGTTTGCCCCAGAACACTATTTCTCGGCGAAGTTAGGAGGAATGAACTTCTTCGATCGGGAGGAGGAGCTGGCCGTCCTGGAGGCTGCCTGGGCGGCCGAGCGGGCGCAGTGGCATGTCGTGTGGGGCCGGCGCCGCGTCGGCAAGACGGAGCTCCTGGCTCGCTTCCTGGATGGCAGGCGGGGCGTCCTCTTCGAGGCGCCGGAGGGCTCGGAGCTCGACCAGCTGGGGGACCTCTCGCGTGAGCTCGGGCTGGCCGGAGACAACCGGCTGCTCCTCGAGCAGCCGCTGACCAGCTGGCGGGCGGCTCTGGTCGCCATCGAGCAGTTCACCGCCGACCTCCCGACGCTCGTCGTCATCGACGAGTACCAGCGTGTCAAGCGCGCGACGCCGGGCATCGGCAGCCTGCTCAACACGTGGTGGCGCGAGCAGGGCCGCGCGACCCGGATCCGGCTGGTCCTCTGCGGCAGTGAGGTCTCCTTCTTCCAGCGCGAGCTGCTCGACGTCCGCGCGACCGAGTACGGTCGCCGGACCGGCCAGCTCCGGATCGCGCCGTTCGAGCCACGGGCTGCCGGCCTGTTCTTTCCCGACTGGACGCCCGAGGATCGCCTCCGGGCGTACGCCGTGTGCGGCGGGATGCCCTACTACCTCGAGCAGTTCGAGCCGGCCCGGTCCCTGGGCGAGAACATCCTGGCCAGCGTGCTGTACCTGGACGGGGTGCTGCGGGAGGAGGCGCGGCTGCTGCTCCACGAGGAGCTGCCGGACCCGGCCGCCCACTTCTCGGTCCTGCGAGCGCTGGCGGCGGGCTGCGTGCGCGTCAACGAGATCGTGCAGCGGACCGGCCTCGACCAGGGCCTCGTCCTGAGGAGCCTGGAGAGCCTGATCCGGCTCTTCCTCGTGGAGCGCGCCGTGCCCGTGACCGAGCGCAATCCCGACCGCACCAGGCGCACCCGCTACCGGATCGCGGACCAGTACGTCGCGTTCTGGTTCCGCTTCGTGCACCCGTACCAGAGCCGGATCGAGACGCGGGCGGCCGCCGAGAGGCACTTGCGCGCGACGGTGCTGCCGGAGCTCGACGAGTTCGTGGCCCGCACCGCGTTCGAGCGGGCCTGCCGGGCGTACGTGGCCCGAGTCGAGTCGGCCGCGGCCGTCGGCGAGTGGTGGGGGCCGGTCAGGGCGCACCGGGAGGGGCGGTCGGAGGAGCGTACGGAGGAGCGCCAGGTCGACGTCGTGGCAGTGGACGCAGACCGCCGGGTCACCGCACTGGGCAGCTGCAAGTGGACGCAGGATCCCCTGGACTACGCGGAGGAGGCGCTCCTGACGCGGCTGGAGCCGTTCATCCCGGGCGCCGGCGACCACCCGCGCCACTACTTCTTCAGTCGGGCCGGCTTCTCGCCGCCGCTCCAGCGGCTGGCCGCCGCCGACCCGGAGCGATACCGCCTGGTGACGCCGGCGGACATGTATGCCTGACCCGTCCCCCGTCGCCCGGCCGGCCTCCGCAGAATTGAGCGGGTGACCTCCGCAGTCGATCCCCTGACCCACACCGCCCGCTGGCGCGTCCGCAGCTACGAGATCGATCAGAACGGGCACGTCAACAACGCGGTCTACCTCAACTACGCCGAGGCGCTGACGGTCGAGCACGCCGAGGCCTCCGGCTACGGGCGGGCGTGGGCCGAGGCGCAGGGCGGGGCCTGGGTCGTCCGCCGTCACGAGGTCGAGTACCTGCGCCCGGCGCGCATGGGCGACGAGCTCGCGCTGACGGTCCGGGTCGAGCTGGTGCGCGGGGTGCGCGGGGTGCGGCGGACGACCATCGCCAGGGCCGAGGACGGGGCGCCGGTCGCCGAGGTGCTCTCCGAGTGGGTGTGGGTCAGGCTCGCCGACGGCCGGCCCGGCCGGGTGCCCCCCGAGCTCGTGGAGCGGGCTGCAGAGGTCACCGCGCAGACGCTGGCCAGGCGCTCCCGGGACGGCCGGCGGTCCTCCTGAAGGGCCCTCCCCGGACGGTCGCGGGAATGCTCGGCCCGGCAGATCACGTACTATCCGTAGGAAACCCGCGATCCGTAGGGGTGCTCCTCTCCCCGTAAGCAGCGACGGCGTCCTCGGGAAAGCGCGGAAACAATCGAGAAATCAAACAAAGAGAGGAGACTGGAGTACTGCTTGGATTCGTTCGCTGATGCGGGCCTCGGCGCCCGCACCCTGGCCGCCCTGGAGCGGCAGAGCATAGAGGTTCCTGTCCCCGTCCAGGCCATGGCCATCCCCGCGCTCCTGGAGGGGCGCGACGTCGTCATCGAGGCACCCACCGGTTCGGGCAAGACCCTCGCCTTCCTCCCGCCGATGCTCGAGCGCATCGGCGCGTCCGGGCCCGGCCCCCGCGGCCTGGTCGTCACGCCGACCCGCGAGCTGGCCGTCCAGGTCGAGCGGGTGTTCGAGCAGCTGGACCACGGCCTCAAGGCCGCCCTGCTGTACGGCGGCATCGGCTACGCGTCGCAGACGCAGGCCCTGAAGGCCGGCGTGGACGTCGTGATCGGCACGCCGGGCCGGATCCTGGACATGGTCGGCCGCCGCCTGCTGTCGCTGAGCCGCGTCGAGTACATGGTGCTCGACGAGGCAGACGAGATGCTGGACATCGGCTTCGCCCCCGACGTGGAGCGCATCCTCGGCCTGACCTACCAGCCCCAGACGGTGCTGGCGTCCGCCACGATGCCGGACTGGGTGACGAAGATGATCGAGCGCCACCTGCACGAGCCGCTGCGCGTGAAGGTCGAGCGCGAGGACGACGACGACTCGCTGGAGCACGGCCTGCTCCGCGTCGAACGCGGCGCCAAGGTCCGGACCCTGGCCACGCTGCTAAAGCGCCTGGACGGCTCCGCGATCGTGTTCGGCCGCACCAAGGACGGCGTCCGCTCGCTCAACCGCGAGCTGCGCCGCCTGGGCATCGGCTCCGTCGAGCTGCAGGGGGACCTGGCCCAGGTCGCCCGCGACCGCACGATGGAGGCCTTCCGCCAGCGGCGGGTCAACGTCCTGGTCGCCACCAACGTGGCCGCCCGGGGCCTCGACATCTCGCACGTCGACCTGGTCGTGAACTACGAGCTGCCGGACTCGCCCGAGTGGCTGATCCACCGGGTCGGCCGAACCGCCCGCATGGGCAGGCGGGGCTGGGCGATGACCATGCTCAGCCCGGAGGACCAGTTCCGGTGGCGGCGCCTGCGCCGCCAGGGCGCGCCTGAGCTCCCCGAGCTCGACGTGGACCACCTCCTCCAGGAGGGTGGCTGGCGCTACGTCGAGGAGCAGCCGGCCGAGCCGGCTCAGCCCACGGCCGCTCGGGCCGAGGCCCGCGACGGGCACGCCGCCCACCAGCAGCCGCGCCGCCGGCGCAGCCGGGGTCGGGGCCGGCCCACACCGGCCGCCGCCACCGCCTGACCAATCGACCGGCCGGTCTGCGAGCTGCTCCAGACCGGCCGGGTCCTCGCCGCCTACGCGGCGTTCGGGCTGTTCTGGGGCGCGTGGGGAGCGCTCCTGCCGGCCTCAGAGCCGCCGGCGCCAGCCCGCGACGGCCTCCCCGATCTCCGCAGGAGAGTCCTCCTGCACGAAGTGGCTGCCCCGGACGGTGACCTCCTCCTGGTTCGGCCAGGTCCGGCAGAACTCCCGCGTGGGGCCGGTCAGGATGGCGCCCGGGTCGGCGTTCACGAAGAGCTTGGGCACGTCCGAGGCGCTCAGCCACTCGGCGTACGCGCGGACGATCGCGTCCACGTCGGCCGGCTCGCCGTCGATCGGGATCTCGCGCGGCCAGCTGAGGGTGGGCCGCCGCCTCTCGCCCGGCTCCAGGAACGGCCGCCGGTACTCCGCCATCTCCTCGTCCGTCAGGCTGCGGAGGACGCTGCCCGGCAGCACCGCCTCGACGAAGAGGTTGCGCTCCAGGACCATCGACTCGCCGGCCTCCGAGCGGAGGCCCTGGAAGACCCTCCTCGCGGCCTCCGGCCACTCCGCCCAGCTGAGCGGGCGGACCATCCCCTCCATGTAAGCGATCCCCAGCACCCGGTCGCGGTGCCGGTTGGCCCAGTCGAAGCCCAGCGCCGAGCCCCAGTCGTGCACCACCAGCGTCACCCGATCGGTCGCCCCCAGCGTCTCCAGCAGGCCGTCCAGGTAGCGCCGGTGGTCCACGAACCGGTAGCTGCCCGGCCCGGTCCGGGGCATCGGGTCGGAGTCCCCCATGCCGGCCAGGTCGGGCGCCAGGCAGCGGCCCAGCGGCCTGAGATGCGGTATCACGTTGCGCCAGAGGTAGGACGAGGTCGGGTTGCCGTGGAGGAAGACGATCGGGTCGCCCTCACCCTCCTCGACGTACGCCATCCCGACGCCGTCGACGACGGTTCGCCTCTTGCGCTCCGACCAGGGGCGGTCTTGCATGGGAACAGGGTAGGGGCCGGCGCCGCGCGAGAATGGGGAGGGATGGACATGGAGAAACCGCCGCTTTCCGATATCCGGGTGCTGGAGGTCGGCAACTACATGGCCGGCCCGTTCTGCGGTATGCAGCTCGCGGACCTCGGCGCCGAGGTCGTCAAGGTCGAGCAGCCCGACGGCGGCGACCAGGTCCGGCTGGCGGGCCCCTTCGTGGACGGGGAGAGCTCGCCGTTCGTCCGCCTCAACCGCAACAAGCGGTCGCTCGTGCTGGACCTGAAGTCGCCAGACGGCAAGGAGGTGTTCCGCCGGCTGGTCCGGACCGCCGACGTCGTCGTGGAGAACCTGCGGCCGGGCACCATGGCCGACCTGGAGCTGGACTATCCCCGGCTGGCCGAGCTGAACCCGCGCTTGGTGTACGTGGCCGCCTCGGGCTGGGGCCAGGACGGCCCGCTCAGCCCGCTGGCCGGCCTGGACATCATGGCCCAGGCGCGCAGCGGCCTCATGAGCATCACCGGCACGCCGGAGGGCGACCCGGTCAAGGTGGGCGTGCCGGTGTGCGACCTGGTCTGCGCGCTGTACGGCGCGCTGGCCGCCGTGGCGGCCCTGCGCGCCAGGGAGCGGACGGGGCGCGGCCAGCACATCGACGTCAGCCTGCTGGAGGCCGGCGTCTCCCTGGCGGTCTGGGAGGCGGGCCGCTACTTCGCGACGGGCGAGGTCCCCGGCCCGCTCGGCTCCGCCCACCAGGTGAACGCGCCCTACCAGGCGATCCGCAGCCAGGATGGCTGGTTCACGATCGGAGCCACCTCGACCCGCAACTGGTCGGCCTTCTGCCGGGCGCTGGGCCTGGAGCGGCTGGCCGCGGACCCCCGGTTCACGGACACGAACACTCGCCACGCCAACCGGGAGGATTTGATCGCCGAGATCGAGGGGGTGACCCGGACGCGGCCGATGGCGCACTGGATCGCCCTGCTGGAGGAGGCCGGCGTGCCCTGCGCCCCGATCCAGGACTACGGCCAGGTGTTCGGCGACCACCACCTGCGGGCTCGCGGCTTCTTCTGGGACGCGCCCCACCCGACGCTCGGCAGCGTCCGCCAGATCGGCTCGCCGATGCGCTTCTCCGACACACCCGCCCGGCGCGAGAAGGCGGGGCCGCTCTTCGGCGAGGACTCGGTCGCCCTGGTCCGGGAGCTCGGCTACGAGCCCGAGCAGGTCGCCGGGCTCGTGGAGCGCGGGGTGGTCAAGACGCCGGCCCAGGAGCCGCGGCGGGTGGCCGTATGAAGGCCGAGCGGGACGTCATCGAGCTGGCCGCGGACCCCGGCGAGGACGAGGACGAGCTGATCGCCCGCCGCCGGGGACCGGTCCAGTGGGTCGTGTTCAACCGGCCCCGGGCCCGCAACGCCATGACCTGGCACATGTACGAGCGCCTGGTGGAGGTCTGCCGGGAGGTCGACGGGGACCGCTCGGTGCGGGCGATGGTGCTGACCGGCGCCGGCGGCCGGGCCTTCGTGGCGGGCACCGACATCTCCCAGTTCCGCTCCTTCGAGACCGAGAAGGACGCGCTCGACTACGAGGCGAGGGGCAACCTGGTCATGGGAGCGCTGGAGCGGGTGCGGGTGCCGACCATCGCCGCGATCGCCGGGCCCTGCACGGGCGGGGGCGCCGGGATCGCGGCCGCCTGCGACCTGCGGCTCGCCTCGCCCTCGGCCCGCTACGGCTTCCCCATCGCGCGGACGCTGGGCAACTGCCTCTCGATGCAGAACTACGTGCGCCTGTTCACGCTGCTCGGGCCGGCCCGGGCCAAGGACGTCCTGCTGACGGCCCGCCTGATGGACGCCGGCGAGATGCTGGCCTGCGGCCTGGTCCGGGAGGTCGTGGCGGACGAGGCCGCGCTCCTGCCCAGGGCGCAGGAGCTGGCGGAGCAGGTGGCCACCCACGCTCCCCTGACGATGTGGGCGTCGAAGGAGGCGATGCGCCGCATCCGCGAGCGGCTGGTGCCGGAGGGCGCGGACTCCGACCTGATCCTCACGTGCTACCTCTCGGCGGACTTCAAGGAGGGCGTGGAGGCGTTCCTGGGCAAGCGGCCGCCCGAGTGGCGCGGGGAGTAGGTGGAGATCCGGCCGGCGGTCGGGTGGCTCGCGGTCCCTACAATGGCAGGGTCGGCCGGCTTCGGTTTCCGGCCGGGCCGGGTTGGGTATGACCCGGTGCAGATGATCTCGGCCAGGAGAGCACGCTCATAGACCTCCGGAAACTGTTCGACGTCTTCCTGCCCATCCACACGGCGTGGTGGACGGTGTTCGGGCAGACCCTCAGCTACGCGCTGGCGTCCATCTACCACCTGCTGGCGTCCAACCCGGCGCTGGTCGCCATCGGCGCGTACGGGCTGGCGATCATCGTGGTCACCCTGCTCGTCCGGCTCGTGCTGGCGCCGCTGTTCCAGCTCCAGCTCGTGCTCAGCCGGCGCTCCATGCAGCAGCAGAAGAAGCTGGCGCCGCAGATGGCCGAGCTGCGCAAGAAGTACAAGAACGACCCCCAGAAGCAGCAGGCCGCGATGATGGAGCTCTACCGCGAGCACGGGGTCAACCCGCTGTCGAGCCTCAGCGGCTGCCTGCCGGCGCTGCTCCAGTTCCCGATCCTGAGCGCGCTGTACTACGTGTTCTGGAGCAACGCGCACAACAACACGTTCGCCGACCACTTCCTGTTCGTGCCGCACCTGAACGACACGCCGTCGTCGCACGCGCTGATCCCGGGCCTGCCCATCCCGACGCTGGTCTACCTGGTGATCCCGGTCCTCGCGGCCGCCACGACGTTCATCCAGTCGCGGATGATGCAGCAGCCCGTCAGCGCCACGCCGACCGAGCAGGAGCAGCAGCAGCAGCAGATGGCCCGGACCATGCAGGTCATGATGCCGCTGATGATCGGGTACTTCGCGTTCGTCACCCCGGCCGGCCTGGGCCTGTACTGGCTCGTGTCGAACTGCGTCTCCATCGTCCAGCAGTACTTCGTCACCGGCTGGGGCGGCCTGCGCCGGCAGCCGGCCGCGGCGGGAGCGGGCGCGGCGGCCGCGGTGGTCTCGACCTCGAAGGGGAGCGGAGGCGGCGGGGGCGGCTCGTCCCAGCCCGCGCCCAAGCCCCCGAAGCCGGCGTCCCAGGTGGCGACGCCGTCGGAGGGCGGCCGCTCCGCCAACAACGGCGCCGGCGGAGGTGGCGGCCGCCGCCAGCCGGCCAGGACGCAGGGCCAGCGCCGCCGCCGGCCCCAGCAGCGCCGCAGCGGCTAGTCCTACAGCCGCTCCGGCGCCTCGATGCCCAGGAGGTCGAGGCCCAGCACCGTCACCCGTGACGTGAGGGTGGCCAGTGCCAGGCGGGAGGCGCGCAGCTCCGGCGTCTCGGCGTTCAGGATCGAGCACCGGTCGTAGAAGGTCGAGAACGCCACGGCCGTCTCGTACAGGTAAGTGCACAGACGGTGGGGCTGGAGGTGGCCGATCGTCGCCTCCACCGCGGTGGGGAACTGGGCCAGCTTGAGGCCAAGCGCCCGCTCCACCGGCTCGACCAGGTGGAGCCGCGTCCCCGGCTCGGGCTCGCCGCCGGCCTTCCTGATGACCGACCGGACGCGGGCGTTGGCGTACTGCAGGTAGACGGAGGTGTTGCCGTCCAGCGCCAGCATCCGGTCCCAGTCGAAGGCGTAGTCCTTCTCGCGGTCGCCCGACAGGTCGGCGTACTTGACGGCGCCGATGCCCACGGCCCTGGCCACGCGCTGCCGCTCCGACTCGGAGAGCTCGCTGCGCTCGGCGACCACGGCCGCGGCCCTGTCGATCGCCTCGCCCAGCAGCTCCATCAGCCGGATGGACGCGCCGGCGCGGGTCGCCAGGACCCTCCCGTTCGGCCCCAGCACCATGCCGAAGCCGATGTGCTCGGCGCGTACGCCCTCGCGCAGCCAGCCGGCCTGGCGAGCGACCGCGAACAGCATCTGGAAGTGCAGGCGCTGCGTCAGGCCGACAACGTAGAGGAGGTCCTGGGCGCCCAGGTCCAGGGCGCGGTAGCGGATGGCGGCCAGGTCGGTGGCATCGTAGCCGTAGCCGCCGTCCCGCTTGCGGATGATCAGCGGCAGCGGCCGGCCGTCCCGGCCCGTGAAGCCGGGCGGGAAGACGACGAGCGCGCCGTCGCTGACCTGGGCCAGCCCCCGCGCCTCCAGCTCGGCCGCCACCTGGGACAGCATCGGGTTGTAGGAGCTCTCGGCGAAGACGTCGTCCCGCGTGAGCTGGACGCCCAGCAGGCCGTAGAGGCGATCCAGGTAGTCCAGCGATGCGTCCACGAACCGCCGCCACAGGGCCATGGACTCCGGGTCGCCCCCCTGCAGCGCCACCACGCGGAGGCGCGCCCGCTCGGCGAAGGCGGGGTCGGCGTCGAACTTCCGCCTGGCCGCCTGGTAGAAGGCGTTGGGGTCGCCGATGGTGGCCTCGCCGCCCTCCTCGCGCATGTGCTCCAGCAGCATCCCCAGGGGCGTGCCCCAGTCCCCCAGGTGGTTCTGCGCGATCACCTCGTGCCCTGCGAAGCGCAGCAGCCGGTCGATGGCGTCGCCGATGATCGTGCTCCGCAGGTGGCCGACGTGCAGCTCCTTGGCGACGTTGGGCGCGCTGTAGTCGAGCACGACCCGGCGCCGGGGCGAGGCGAGCGGCACGCCGGCCCGCTCGTCTGCGGCGAGGCCGGCCAGGTGGCTCTCCAGCCAGTCGCGGCGCAGCATGAGGTTGACGAATCCGCGCTCGGTGCGAGCCGGCTCCAGCATGTCGCCCAGGTCCAGCCGGTCGACGATGCCGGTGGCCACCTCGACCGGGGAGCGGCCCAGGCGCCGGGCGAGGGCCAGGGCGGCGTTGCTCTGGTAGTCCGCGCCCCGTCCGGGCGTGCTCGGACGGATCACGGCCTCCTCGGTCGAGATGGGCAGGTCGAAGGCCGAGCCGACCGCCGCGGCGACGCGGCGGCCCAGCTCCTGCTCGAGGTCACCTTGCAGCATCGGTTCGGAGCAGGAGCCTACCGCGTCCCGCCGGCCCGGCGCCGAGCCTGCGCCCCGCGGGGAGAGCCGCCGGCCTGCCCGATAATGAGCGCGGAGTGTTGAGGGGCGTTCTCGTCGGCTGTGGCTGGATCGCCCCGAGCCATATGAAGGCGTGGAGCCGCCTCCCGGTCGCCATCGAGGCCGTCTGCGACACCAGCGTCGCCCGGGCCCACGCCTTCGCCGGCGGGCACCACGTGCCGGCCGCGTTCGCCACCCTCCGCGAGGCCCTGGAGGTCGTCCGACCCGACTTCGTCGACATCGCCGCCGGCCCCGAGGCCCATCCCGAGCTGGTGGAGGAGGCCGTCGCCGCAGGCTGCCACGTGCTCTGCCAGAAGCCGCTGGCCACCGACCTGGCCGGCGCCGAGCGCATCGTGGCCGCGGCCCGCCGCGGCCCCGTCGTCGCCGTGAACGAGATGTGGAAGCACCTCCCCGGCTACGCGATCGCCCGGGAGTTCCTCGCCACCGGCGGGCTGGGCGAGATCCGCGCGGCCCGCCTCCGCCAGGTCGCCAACCTCATGCTCACCCAGGAGGACGGCTCACCGCCTGCGCGCCTGCAGCCGGGCGGCCAGGTCGCCTTCGCCACCATCCCGCGCGTGCTCCTGTTCGACTTCGGCGTGCACCTGGTCGACCTGGCCCGCGCCATGTTCGGGCGGGCGACGCTGCTGGCCGGCCACGCCGGCCGGCTCAGCCCGCACCTGGTCGGGGACGACGGCGCCTGGGTGCACCTCCGGTTCGAGCCCGGCTTCGACTGCACGATCGACCTCGACTGGAGCGCCCCGGGGCCACCCGTCGCCGAGACCATCGACGTCGAGACGCTGGCCGTCGCCGGCTCGGAGGGCGTGCTGACGGTCGAGGGCGCCCGCACCGTCCGCTGGCTGCCCACCGGCCATCCCGGCTGGTGCCGGGTGGCGGACGGCGACCGCCGCGAGGCGGCGTTCCTGGTCAGCCACGGCAACTTCCTCGACGCGATCCAGCACGGCGCGGCCCTCTTCTCACCGCCCGCCGACCACATCGAGAACCTGCGGATCGTCCTCGACTGCTACGGGAGGGGCGCATGATCAAGACCGTCCTCGTCGTGGGCTCCGGCATCATGGGCCGCGGCATCGCCACCTCCTACGGGGCGGCGGGCTTCCACTGCACGGTGCTCTCGCGCCACCCGGAGCGCGTCGGCGGCCTGCGCGCCACCGGCGAGCCGCCGGCGGAGCCGCCGGACCTGGTCATCGAGGCCATCCCCGAGGACCTGGCTCTCAAGATCGAGCTGCTGCGCCGGCTCGACGAGGCCTACGCCGGCAGGGCGATCCTGGCCAGCAACACGTCGGGGCTGCCGCTGCAGGAGATGGCGGACGCCTTACGCCACCCGGAGGCCTTCTGCGGCATCCACTACTTCCAGCCCGCGGAGCGCTTCGACTACGCGGAGCTGATCGAGGTCGAGCAGACCGCACCGGAGGTCGTGGCCTCGGTGATCCTGGCGCTGGGCCGCACCGGCAAGCGGGCCATCCACCTGCGCAAGCCGGTCATCGGCGCCCTCATCAACCGCCTCCAGCACGCGCTGATGCACGAGGCGGGCCACCTCCTGGACGAGGGCGTCGTCGACGTGGACTCCATCGACCTGGTGGCCCGCAACCTGCTGGGGCCCCGCATGTGCGTGACCGGCGTCTTCGAGCAGAAGGACCTGACCGGCCTGACGACGTTCGCCGCCGTGCAGCGGGAGGTGGTGCCCCACCTCCACCACGGCGACGCGCCGACCCGGACCATCCAGGAGGTGGCGGCGGCCGGCCATGATGGCGTCCGCTCCGGGCAGGGCTTCTACGACTGGCGGCGGCGGGACGTGGACGAGCTCCAGCGCCGCG
Organism: Candidatus Dormiibacterota bacterium; assembly: GCA_046727275.1. Taxonomy (GTDB): domain Bacteria; phylum Chloroflexota; class Dormibacteria; order Dormibacterales; family Dormibacteraceae; genus CF-161. The sequence goes on along the minus strand of JBKPCH010000182.1, from coordinate 4,790 downwards.
TCGACGGCAAGCTGTCGCGGATCCTCGAGATCGTGCGAGAGCCCTAGAGGTCAGCTCGTGGCGGCCCGCATGATCGGCCCGACGAACGCGTTGAGGAGGGCCGAGGCCATCGCGAGCACGAACGCGCCGATCAGGGCGCTCCACAGCCCGGTCACCGTCAGCTGCCCCGGCAGCATCGCCGCCGCCGCCAGGAGCAGCAGGCCGTTCAGCACGAGGGCGAACAGGCCGAGCGTGAGGATGCGCAGGGGCTGCGTGGCCAGCCGGAGGACGGGGCCGAGGACCGCGTTGACGAGGCCGAAGACGACGGCCGCGACCAGGTAGGCGGGCGGTCCACCGGTCACCCTGACGCCGGGGACGACCTTGGTGGTCAGAAAGAACGCGATGGCCAGCAGGACCCAGCCGGAGAGCAGACCCCACATCTCTCAGCAACCTCCCGTTGTGGCGGCAGCCTAGCACATGCTCCGGCATCTCAGAAACGGCGGTGGTAGTGGACGCGCCGCTTCGTGCGGCTCACCTCGGCGCCGGCGCCGACGATGCTGATGCTGCCGTCGGGCTCCAGCACGCCCAGCCCCACCTGGGACACGTCGTCCAGCCCGTGCTCGCGGATGGCCGTGTCCACCTCCTCCTGGTCCACGCCCTCCTGCTTCAGCGGGCCGGGGAGATAGTGCCCGTTGCGGATGATGATCGTCGGCTGCGGTGCGATCAGGCGGTGGAACAGGCCGAAGCGGTCCAGGCGGGCCACCCCGAAATTGAGCAGCACGAGCACAGCCATGATGAGGAGACCGCCCACGAGCGAGTTGTCCGGGCCGGTCATGGCCGGCTGCAGGGCGTTCGCCACCAGCAGGACGAACACCAGGTCGTAGATCGTGAACTGCCCGATCTCGCGCTTGCCGAAGAGGCGGAGGCCGACGAGCAGCGCCCCGTAGATGACGATCGAGCGCAGGGCGAGCTCCCAGGGTGGGATGCCGAAGCTGAACATAGTCCGACCTGTGTACGCCAGCCCGGGGGCGGCTGTCAGCGCCCGACAGCTCTCGGCGTCAGTCCCGGTAGTCGCCCTGGATGCTGGTGAACTCGATCAGGTTGTCGAAGGGGTCGCGGCAGAAGAACCGGGGCCGGTTGGGGATCGGCGTGGCGTCGTAGGGCGTGTGGCCCGCCCCGGTCAGCCGCCGCCTCGCCTCGGCCAGGTCGTCCACGTCCAGGCAGAAGTGGCGGGCCGAGCCCGGCGCCCGGTCGCCGGGGAAGAAGTGCAGCTCCATGCCCTCCCCGCCCCAGTACCAGATCAGGCGGTCGCCGGCCAGCGTGCGCGGGACGGGAACCTCGGCCAGCCCCAGCACGTCCCCATAGAAGCTGCGGACGTCGGCCTGGCGGCCCTCCGGATACGGCGACGAGACGTGCTGCAGGCCGCGAAGGTTCATATAGAAAGAGTAAATCGGCCCATAACGACGGGGCTAGCCGGCCCGTCCCTGGCCCGCGGCCGGACTCGTATGATCGTTGCGCCAATGCAGCTCGTCGAAAGGCCCGTACTCGACCACATCGGCGTCACTCAAGCGATCCGGACCTGGCACAACCTGGTGCCGGCCGAGCTCTACGAGCACGCCGTTCGGGGCGACGAGGCCTCCGTCGTCTCGACCGGCGCCCTGACCGCCGCGACCGGGCAGCACACCGGCCGGTCCCCTCGCGACAAGTTCTTCGTACGGGAGCCGGGCTCCCGGGACCGGATCTGGTGGTACCTGGGGAACCAGCCGATCGCCCAGGAGCGGTTCGACGGCCTCCTCGCCAAGATGCTGGACTTCGTCGGCGGCCACCAGGTCTACGTGCAGGACGTCTTCGCCTGCGCCGACCCGCGCTACCGGCTGCCGGTCCGCGTCGTCACCGAGCTGGCCTGGCACAGCCTCTTCGCCCGCAACCTCTTCATCCGGCCCGCCGAGGACGAGCGGCGCGGCTTCGAGCCCGCGTTCACCGTGCTGGCGCTGCCCTCGGTGAAGGCGGACCCGGAGTGGGACGGCACGCGGTCGGAGACGTTCATCCTGGTCGACTTCGGCCGCCGCATGGTCCTCATCGGGGGCACGCGGTACGCGGGCGAGATCAAGAAGTCCGTCTTCACCGCGCTCAACTACCTGATGCCCGGCCGCGGCGTGATGCCGATGCACTGCTCCGCCAACGTGGGCGAGGACGGGGACGTGGCCCTGTTCTTCGGGCTCTCGGGCACCGGCAAGACCACCCTCTCCTCCGACCCGACGCGACGGCTGATCGGGGACGACGAGCACGGCTGGAGCGACGAGGGCGTCTTCAACTTCGAGGGCGGCTGCTACGCCAAGACCATCCGCATCTCGCAGGACGCGGAGCCCGAGATCTACGCTGCCACCAACCACTTCGGCACGATCCTGGAGAACGTGGTCTTCGACCCGGACAGCCGCCTGCCCGACTACGACGACGACAGCCTGACCGAGAACACCCGGTCCGCCTACCCGGTCGACCTGATCCCGGGCGCCGCCCCGTCCGGCCGGGCCGGCCACCCCAGCAACGTCCTGTTCCTCTCCTACGACGCCTTCGGCGTCCTGCCTCCGGTGGCCCGGCTCGACGAGGACCAGATCCGGTTCTTCTTCCTGTCCGGCTACACGGCCAAGGTGGCCGGCACCGAACGGGGCGTGACACAGCCGCAGGCCACGTTCAGCACCTGCTTCGCGGCGCCCTTCCTGCCGCTGACGCCGCAGACGTACGCTGACATGCTGCTGGAGCGGGTGCGCAGGCACGGCGTGCAGGTCTGGATGCTGAACACCGGCCTGGTGGGCGGGCCCCACGGGGTGGGTGAGCGGATCTCGATCGCGCACACGCGCGCCGTGGTGCGTGCGGTGGTGGACGGGGCGCTGCGCGATGTGCCCACGCGGCGCGACCCGATCTTCGGCGTCAACGTCCCGACCGCCGTCCCTGGCGTGCCGGCCGAGGTGCTCGACCCACGGGCAGCCTGGCCCGACGCCTCCGACTACGACCGCCAGGCCCGCGAGCTGAAGGCGATGTTCGACGAGAACATCGGCCGCATCGGGCAGGCCGACTCCGCGGCGGGCTGAGCCGCTTGCCTCCGGCCGGGACGCGGGCGCTCGCCGAGCGCGACATCCTCGGGTTCCGCATGATCGGCGACCCGCAGCTCGCGCCCGATGGGCGCTCGGTGGCGTTCGTGCTGGTGGAGCAGGACGCGAAGGCCAACCGCCAGGCCACGAGCATCTGGGTCGTACCGAGCGACGGCTCCGGGGAGCCCCGGCGGCTCACGTCCGGGCCGCGCGACAGCCGGCCCCGCTGGTCGCCGGACGGTTCCCGGCTGGCCTTCCTGGGCGCCCGGGAGCGGGAGTGGGCGCGCGACCTCTTCGTCCTGGACATGGCCGGCGGCGAGCCCGGGCGGGTGGCGGCGCTGCCCCGCGGCATCACGGAGTACGGCTGGAGCCCGGAGGGTGAGTGCTTCGCCCTGGTGGGCGGCCCCGACTTTCCGGCCGACCCCGACCGCGACCCGCCGGCCACGCCCGAGGAGGCGCACCAGCGCTACGTGGAGCGGGTCCGTCACGTCGACCGCTTCCACTACCGGCTGGACGGCCAGGGCGTCCTCGACGACGAGGCGAGGCAGCTCTGGATCGTCGCCGCCTCGGGCGAGGGCGAGCCGCGCCAGGTGACGGACGTCGAGACGGACGTCGCGCAGCCGCGCTGGGCGCCCGACGGACGGGTCGCCTTCCTGTCCAACCTCGAGCCGGACCACGACCGGACAGAGGTCCGCGAGGTCTACGCGGTCCCGGTGACGGGCCGCCCGGTGGAGCGGCTGACGCACGTGCAGTGCGTCATCACGGCCTTCGGCTTCGGCCCCGACGGCACGCTGGCCGTGCTGCGCACCGACGACCCGGAGCCGGTCGGCCGTCACGTCCGCGTCTGGCTGGGCGACCGGTGCGTGACGCGCGAGCTGGACCGGACCAGCGCCGGGGTCGTGCTGGCCGACACGTCGCCGCCGGTCGAGCCGCAGGAGCCGCAGTGGGCCGGCGGCCGCTGCTACTTCCCGGTCGCCGACCGCGGGACCGTGAACCTGTACTGGGCGGCACCCGGCGGGCCGCCGGAGCGGGTGGTCGGCGGCGAGCGCGTCGTGCTCGGGCATTCCACCGGCGGGGACCGCCTGGCCTTCGTCTCGACCGGGCCCGACGACGCGCTGTCGCTGCGCCTCGCCGGCCTGGATGGCGGCGGCGAGCGGGTGCTGTTCGATCCCAACCCGTGGGTGCGAGAGCGCGCGCTGGGCACGCTGCGCCGATTCGACCTCCGGCATGGCGGCCGGGACGTGGATGGCTGGGCCCTGCTGCCTGCCCGCTGGTCGGAGCCGAACCGGGTCCCCACGCTGCTCTACATCCACGGCGGGCCCCACTCCGCCTATGGCTGGTCGTTCCAGCTCGTGTTCCACGTCCTGGCCGGCGCCGGCTATGCGGTGGTGTACTGCAACCCGCCGGGCAGCCAGACGTACTCGGAGGAGTTCTCGACCTGCCTCGAGGGCGCCTGGGGCGAGCTGGACTTCCCCTGCTTCATGGCGCTGGTGGACCGGGCCGTGGAGGCGGGCTTCGCCGACCCCGACCGGCTGGGCGTGGGCGGGGCCAGCTACGGCGGCTTCAGCGTCCTCTGGGCGGTCGAGCACACGGATCGCTTCCGTGCCGCTGTGGCGATGCGCCCGGTGGCTGCGCTGGAGGGCTTCTACGGCTCCAGCGACGTCGGCTGGAGCTTCGGCGCGAGCTCGATGGGCGCCGAGCCGTGGGAGGACCCGGACCAGT
>JBKPCH010000181.1:0-10009 GCA_046727275.1 Candidatus Dormiibacterota bacterium | reverse complement strand
CACGCCGAGGTCGATCGGGCCGGCGACGAAGCGCCGGCCGAGCCGGGAGCGGGGCGCGGGGAGCCCCGCCGGGGGCGCGTCGGCCCGCGAGCCATCTCGCGAGTCTGCGCTCTCCGGGTCGGTCGTCTCGGCCACCGGGATGCTCCTTCCTCGTCAGGGAAACGGCACAAGAGGCTCCACGGGCACGCTGGCACGCCGGGACTACGCTTGGCCCGCGATGAACCAGTACCGTAGCCTGTTCGACCTCTCCGGGCGCGTGGTGGTCGTCGTCGGCGCCGCCAGCGGCATCGGCGAGGCCTGCGCACACGCCCTGGCGGCCTTCGGCGCCCGGACGCTATGCGCCGACGTGGACGTGGCCGGCGCCCGCGCCACGGCCGCCGCGATCGCCGCCGAGGGCGGGGAGGCCGGGGCGGTGGAGCTCGACGTCTGCCGGGCCGCCAGCGTGGCCGCGGCGTCGGAGCGGGTCGGGCCGGTCGACGGGCTGGTGGTCACGCCGGGCATCAACGTGCGCCGGCCGCTGCTGGAGATCGACGAGGACGCCTTCGCCAGGGTGCTGGACGTCAACCTCATGGGCACCTTCCGCGTCCTGCGGGCGTTCGGGGGGCCCATGGCCGACCGCGGCCGGGGCAGCATCGTGGTCTTCTCCAGCGTGCGGGGCCTCGTCGTCGAGCCGGGCCAGTCGGCGTACGCGGCGACCAAGTCGGGCGTGGTCCAGTTGGCCCGCGGCCTGGCCGCGGAGCTGGGCGACCGCGGCGTCCGCGTCAACGCCGTCGCGCCGGGCGTGGTGGAGACGCCGCTGACCAGGCCGATCAAGGACGACCCGGAGTGGTACCGCGCCTACGCGGACAAGGCGGCGCTGAGGCGGTGGGCGCAGCCCTCCGAGATCGCCGGGGCCGTGGTCTTCCTGGTGTCGGACGCGGCCAGCTACGTGACCGGGTCGTGCCTGTTCGTGGACGGGGGCTGGACGGCCGTCGACGGCCGCTTCACGCCACCCCTCTGAGCGCCCCCGCGAGGTACAGCCGGACCGCCTCGACGTAGACGCGCGCGGCGTCCACCAGGTCGTCCAGCTCGACGTGCTCGTCCACCTGGTGGGCGATCCACTTGTCGCCGGGGCCGTACGTCACGATCGGCACGCGCGCGTCGCGCCAGAGGATCGTGCCGTCCGTGGCGCCCGGGACGCCGCCCAGCGCTGGCTCGTCGCCGTGCACGCGCAGGTGGGCCTCGACCAGCGCCCTGACCAGCGGGTGGCCGGCCGGCGTCTCGGTCGGCGGGCGGTCGTCGACGATCGTCAGCGTTATGCCGTCCACGCCGTCGGAGCAGGCCGCGCGCAGCCGTGCCAGCAGCGTGGGGTGGTCGACGGCCGGCGTCGTCCGCACGTCGAGCCCCAGGGCGCCGGAGCCGGGGATCACGTTCAGCTGCTCGTAGCTCCCGGACTCCAGGAAGGTCGGCGTCAGGTAGGGCAGGCCCAGCAGCGGGTCCGGGCCGACCTGCGCCTGCAGCTCGGCCTCCAGCTGGCCGCAGCGGCGGACCACCTCCGCCAGGGGCGGGATCGGGTTGACCCCGCGGTCCGGCATGGCGCCGTGGGCCATCCGGCCGGCCGCCTCGACCAGCACCCGGATCGCGCCCTTCTGGGCCACGCAGACCTCGCCGCCCTCCGGCTCGCAGATCAGGGCGGCGCCGATGCCGGCCGCGTGGCCGCGGCGCACGAACTCCTTGGCGCCGAGCATCATGCCCTCTTCGTCGGCCAGCGCCGCGAGCACCAGCCGGCCGGGGAACGCGCCCGCCGCCGCCACCGCCGCCGCGGCGTAGACCATGGCCGCGAGGCCGCCCTTCATGTCCGCCGCCCCGCGGCCGTACAGGCGCCCGTTCACCACTTCGCCGCCGAACGGGTCGTGCGACCAGGCCCGCGGGTCGCCCTCGGTCACGACGTCCGTGTGGCCCTCCAGGAGCAGCGTGGGGCCGGGCTGCCCGCCGTCGATCACCGTGACGACGTTGGGCCGGCCCGGCTGGACCTCCTCCACCAGCGGCGACCAGCCGAACGAGCGCATGCGCTCGGCCACCAGGGCGGCCGCCGGGGCCTCGCTGCGGCCGGCGCCGGGGTCGTTGACGGACGGGATGCGGACCAGCCGGCGGGCGAGGTCGACGAGGCCGTCGGTGTCGACGTCCGGTCCTGGAGCCACTGCACGAGGGTACTGGGCCACGGCGACGCTACGCTCATCGGGATGGCGATCACGGACATCGAGGGCGTACGCGTCGGGCACTGGACGGACCTGGAGGCGCGCACCGGGTGCACCGTCGTGCTCCTGCCGGACGAGGGCGCGGTGGCGGCGGTGGACGTCCGCGGTCCGGCGCCGGGCACGCGCGAGACGGACCTGCTCCGGCCCGGCCGGCTGGTCGAGCGGGCGAACGCCATCTGCCTCTGCGGCGGCTCGGCGTTCGGGCTGGCGGCGGCGGACGGCGTGATGCGCTTCCTCCGCGAGCGGGGCCGGGGCTTCCAGATGCCGCCGGTGCCCCTGCCGATCGTGCCGGCCGCGGTGATCTTCGACCTCGGCGTGGGGGCGCCCGAGGCGCCCGGGGCCGATGCGGGCTACGCCGCCTGTATGGAGGCCGAGCGGTCCGGCGCGGACGTGGCCGAGGGCCGAGTCGGCGCCGGCACGGGCGCCACGGTCGGGAAGCTGATGGGGCCGGAGCACGCGTCCCCGGGCGGCGTGGGCACCGCGTCCGTGCGCCTCCCGGGCGGCGCGGTGGTGGCCGCGCTGGCGGTGGTCAACGCGGTCGGCGACGTCCACGGCCGCGACGGCGCCATCCTGGCCGGGGCGCGGGCCCCGAACGGCGGCTTCGCCGGCGCCCACCGGCTGCTGCTCGAGCAGGGCGAGCCGGCCCGGCCGCCCGCCGCCAACACGACGATCGCCGTGCTGGCGACGGATGCCCGGCTGGACCGGGCCGGCTGCCTGCGGCTGGCGGAGCTGGGCCACGACGGGCTGGCCCTGGCCGTCCGCCCCGCCCACACCCTCTACGACGGGGACACCGTGTTCGCGGTCAGCACGGAGCGGGTGGACGCCAGCCCGGTCGCGCTGGGGGCGGCCGCGGTGGAGGCGATGTGGCGCGCGATCGAGCGGGCCGTCGCTCCGTGACGGCGCCGGCGGGCGACGCGCGGACGGCGGGCTTCCTCCGGATGCTGGACGAGCTGCACGACCGCCACCTGATCGGCGTGGAGGGCGTCCGCGAGGTCTGGCTGGTCCGCCACGCCGACGCCTACTCGGGGCTGGCCGCGCTGGCCGAGGGGCGCGTCGACCCGCCGCTCTCGCCGCGCGGGGTGGAGCAGGCGGAGCTGCTGGCGGCCCGGCTGGCCCAGGTGCCGGTCGGCTCGGTGTGGTCGAGCGACCTGGAGCGGTCGCGCCAGACGGCCGAAGCCATCGCGCGGGGCCGCTCCCTGACGGTCCGCGTAGACGGCCGGCTCCGCGAGGTGCGGACCTTCTGGGACGAGGGCGAGCTGGAGCCCGAGCTGCCGCCCGGCGCGTACCCCTTTCCGGAGCCGGAGGCGGAGGTCGTCGCGCGCATGGCGGCCGCCATCGCGGACGTGGTGGCGGACCTGGCGGCGGCGCCCGAGCCGGAGCGGGCCGTGGTGGTCACGCACAACGCCTCCATCGCCCTCTACCTGTCGAGCCTCCTGGGCCTGGGCTGGGGGCAGCTCAGGATCATGTCGCAGTTCACGAGCGTGTCCGTGGTGGCGGTCAAGGACGACCGGGTGGTGGTCCGGTCCATCGCCGACGCCACCCACCTGGCCGGCACCTGAAGGAGGCTGAGCGTGCGCTTCGGGATCTTCTACGAGCACCAGCTGCCGCGACCGTGGGCGCCGGACGCCGAGCACCGGCTGCTGAAGAACGCGCTCGAGCAGATCGAGCTCGCGGACCGGCTGGGCATCGACTACGCCTGGGAGGTCGAGCACCACTTCCTGGAGGAGTACAGCCACTCCTCGGCGCCCGAGGTGTTCCTGGCCGCGGCCAGCCAGCGCACGAAGCGGATCCGGCTCGGCCACGGCATCGTGCTGTTGCCGGTCAGCTTCAACCACACCGCCCGGGTGGCGGAGCGGGTCGCCACGCTGGACCTCGTCTCGGACGGCCGCGTGGAGTTCGGCACCGGCGAGTCCTCGTCGGAGATGGAGCTGGGTGGCTTCGGTGTCCCGCGCGAGAGCAAGCGCGCGCAGTGGGAGGAGGCGCTGGACGCGGTCACCCGCATGTTCGTGGAGACGCCGTTCGCGGGCTGGGAGGGGACGTACCTGCGGATGCCGGTCCGCAACGTCGTGCCCAAGCCCTGCCAGCGGCCGCACCCGCCGCTCTGGGTCGCCTGCAGCCGGCGGGAGACGATCCACCTGGCCGCGACGAAGGGCCTGGGCGCCCTGTCCTTCTCCTTCGTCGAGCCGGCGGCGGCCGCGGCCTGGGTGGCCGACTACTACGAGACGATCGCGTCCGAGGCGTGCGTCCCGGCCGGCTTCGCGGTCAACCCGCAGGTGGCCGTGGTGACGCCCTTCATGTGCCACCCCGACGAGGCCACGGCCATCGAGCGCGGCCTGGACGGCGGCCACTTCTTCGGCTACTCGCTGGGCCACTACTACATCTACGGCCAGCACGTGCCGGGCCGCACCGACATCTGGGACGAGTTCCAGCAGCGGCGGTCCGCGTTCGGCTTCGATCGCGCCCTCGCGGCCCGCGAGGGCGAGCCGCTGGCCGCCCGCCTCATGGAGGAGCAGATGGGCTCGCTGCGGGGCGCCATCGGCACCCCGGCCCAGCTCCGCGAGTTCCTCCGGGGCTACGAGGCGGCCGGCGTGGACCAGGTCATCCTGGTCGGCCAGGCCGGCCGCAACCGCCACGAGCACATCTGCGAGTCGCTGGAGCTGTTCGCCGCCGAGGTGATGCCGGAGTTCGCGGAGCGCCACGAGGCGCGGGAGCGGGCGAAGCAGGAGCGCCTGGCCGGCGCCGTGGAGGCCGCCCTGGCCCGCCGGCGGGGACCGCGGACCGTGACGCGAGAGGAGACGGTACCGGCGGCCGGCACGGCGTGAGACGGGCTCGGGACGAGGTCGTGACGCGTATTTGTCTAAGCCAGCCCGCGGCGCCGGTTCCGCGGCTGCTCCGCCAGTCCACCCTGCGGGCATGAGCTTCGGAGACTTTCTCCTCTACATGCTGGCGGTTTCGGTCTGGACCGTGATGATCTTCGTGTGGGTCTTCGCGCTGTTCGACCTGTTCCGCAGGAGCGACCTCGGCGGGTGGGCCAAGGCGATCTGGCTGGTCGTGATCATCCTGCTGCCGCTGATCGGCACGTTCATCTACCTCGTCGCCCGGCCCAAGACGGACATGTACTACACGCAGCAGGCCGAGGCGATATCCGCCGAGCGCGGCGACGACACGGCGAGCTGGCGCTACAGGGGCGGCGCCTCCTCCCAGTCGTCGGCCGAGCAGCTCAGCCAGCTGGCGGACCTCGCCGACCGGGGCCGGATCAGCGACGCGGAGTACCAGGCCGAGAAGGCCCGGATCCTCGGCGAGCGCCCGGCCGCGCCGAGTGCGCCGGCCACGCCGCCCTCGTCAGCTCCCGCGTAGACGGTCTAGGGGACGGTGGAGAGCGCGGCGGCGGCCAGGTAGCCGAGCACGGTCACCAGCCCGACGGTCCGGCCGCCGTGCTCGAACGCCTCCGGCATCATCGAGTCCGCCAGCATGGTGAGCACCGCGCCGCCGGCGAACGCCTCGGCGTCGCGACCGTCCGCGGGCACCCATCCGGCGAGCAGGAAGCCCAGGGCGGCGACTCCGGCGCAGGCCAGCGTGAGCGCCGCCCACATCAGGAAGATGTGGCGGCCCGAGTAGCCGGCCGCCTTCAGGCTCACGGTGCCGGCGATGCCCTGCGGGACGTTGGAGACGAAGACGGCCGTCACGAAGGCGACGCTGATCGACCCGCCCAGCGCCAGCCCGATGCCGAGGATGAACGCCTCCGGCACGCCGTCGAGCAGGGCGCCCAGGAACATGGCGGCGCCCGAGCCGCCCTCCGCGCCGCCCTCGATCTGCTGGCGGTCCGCTCCGCCGCCGCCGTCGACCAGGCGGTCGGCGGCGTAGTAGACGACGGCGCCGAGCAGGAAGGCGATGGCGACGCCGCCGCGCTGCTGCAGGTTGGACAGCGGGATCAGCTCGTAGGCGACCGCGCTCAGGAGCGTGCCGGCCCCGAACCCCATGATCAGACCGGTCACCCGGTGCGCCCGCGCGAGCGGTCCCGCCAGCGCCTCGCCGATGAACAGCGCCGACGACGACAGGCCACCCCATGCGAAGGCCTGCCAGACGCTCACGCCCGTGGACGGTAGGCAGCCAGCCCGCGCGCGGCGTCCCGCGGCCCGGCGCGGGCTAGACGAATCTCTCCGTAGATCGCGTTTCACCCGCCGGATGGCGAGGTAATGTTGTAATCATGGCAAACGCAGAGCGCGACGAGGTCGCTGGTTGGTTCGCCGGAAGGCTCCCTGACGGCTGGTTCACGGGAGCGCCGTCGGTGACGATCGACGAGAAGCAGATCACGGTGGTGGGGACGCTCACCGAGCCGGCGCTGCCCGAGGGCGCGTCGGACACGCTGAAGGCCGGCGCCGAGGCGGGCCGCATCGCCCGCTTCCGCGAGTCGACACGGCCCTACCGCATCCACATCGCACGCGAGGCCGAGCACAAGTTCGAGTCGAACGTCACGTGGGGCGCGGTCTGCGGCGGCACCTCGGTCACCTTCACCGCGGGCGGCTCGGGCCGGCGCCAGACGGCGGAGGGCGAGTCCGAGGCGAAGAAGGTCATGATCCACGGCCGGCGCCGGGCGGCGCGGGCGTGGGCCCGGCGCTTCGGGTTCGGCGGCCCGCCGGCGTGGCGGCGCGGTCCCTGGCAGCCGTGGCGGGGCGACTACCAGAGCTTCTAGCCATGGCATCAACGCAGCTCTTCGTGGGGCCTGCCGACCCCGCCCCGTCCGACGAGGAGGCGCTGGACGCGTACTCGGCGGTCGTCACACGGGTGGCGGAGCGCCTGCTGCCCGTGGTGGCTAGCCTGCGGGTAGGCCGGGGCGACGCGCGCCGGCCCGAGGGCGCCGGCTCGGCCGTGACGCTGACGGCCGACGGCCTGCTGGTCACCTCCGCCCACGTGGTGGAGCGGGCGACCCGCGGCGTCGCGGTCTACGCGGACGGCAGCCAGTACGACCTGGAGGTGATCGGCAGCGACCCGCTGTCCGACCTGGCCCTGATCCGCGCCCGCTCGGCCCGGCTGGAGCACGCCGAGGTCGGCGACGCCGACCACCTGCGCGTGGGCCAGCTGGTGATCGCGGTGGGCAACCCCCTCGGCTACTCCGGCTCCCTCACGACCGGCGTCGTCAGCGGCCTCGGCCGCTCCCTGCCGACCAGGTGGGGCGACGGCCGGCGCATCGTCGACAACGTCATCCAGACCGACGCGGCGCTCAACCCGGGGAACTCCGGGGGCGCGCTGGCCGACGGCCGCGGCCGGCTGGTCGGCATCAACACCGCGGTGGCCGGCATCGGCCTCGGCCTGGCCGTGCCCATCGACCACACGACGCGCCGCATCCTGAGCGCCCTGCAGCGGGAGGGACGGGTCCGGCGCGGCTACCTGGGCATCGCCGGCGGCACGCAGCCGCTGCCCCCGGCCGCCGCCACCCGGCTGGGACGGCGGGGCGGCATCGGCGTCATGGAGGTCGTCGAGGGCAGCCCGGCAGCGCGGGCGGGGCTGCGGTCCGGCGACCTGATCGTGGGCGTCGGCGGCGAGCCGGCCAGCCGGGCCGGCGACCTGCAGCGCCACATGATCGGGGCCGCCATCGGGCAGCCGCTGGAGGTCGAGGTGCTGCGCGACGAGCGCCTCTCCCGCGTCACGGTGGTGCCGGCCGAGCTGAACTGAACGAACGGGGCTGGCCGAAGGGCACCTGGCCGGCCCCGCCCGGGCACCGTCCCCCGTCGTGGGGGGCGGTGTCCCCAGGGGCGCCTGCGCCAAACTTGAGGGCATGGCCGACCCCACCGGCCGGTCGGCCCCGGCGGCCGCCGTCCGCGAGCGACTGCTGAGGGCGTGGCGCGGCGAGATCCAGGCACGCTACGTCTACGCCGTGCTGGCCGGCCGCGAGCGGGACGCTGAGAGGGCCGACGTCCTGAGGCGGATCGCCGAGGCCGAGGCGACCCACCGGGGACGCCTGGAGGCCCGCATGGGTGAGCTGGGCATCCCGATCCCGGACGAGGCCTCCGTGCGGATCCCGCTGTGGCTGAAGCTCCAGGCGCGGCTGGCGCCCACGATGAGGCTGCTGCGGGCGCGGGAGGCGGCCGAGGACGACGAGGTGCTGGGCGTCTACGGCACCCCCACCGGCGACCCCGAGACGGACGAGCTGCTGCGCTCGATCCGCCGCGACGAGAAGTCGCACTCGCGGGCGGTGGCCGAGATGGCGTCGGCCGAGGCCCCGCGGCTCGAGGGGCCCGACATGGCCGCCGACTCCAGACTGCGCCGGATCCTGAGCCGCGAGCGGCACCCGACCGGCAGCAGCTGGGTGTCGGACGCGATCTACGGCGCGAACGACGGGCTGGCGGCGGTATTCGGCATCGTGGCCGGCGTCTCGGGCGCCACCGGCGGCTCGCGGTTCGTGCTCACGGCCGGCCTGGCCGGCGCGGTGTCGTCCGCGCTGTCGATGGGCGTGGGGGCCTGGCTGGCCACGCGCTCCCAGAGCGAGATCGCCCACGCGAACCTGGAGTTCGAGCGGCGCGAGCTGCAGGAGCACCCGGCCGAGGAGAAGGAGGAGCTGTCCCTCTTCTACCAGCTGAAGGGCCTGACCCGCGAGGACGCCGACGAGCTGGTCGAGAAGCTGTCCGCGAACCCCGATGCGATGCTGCAGACCCTGGCCGCCGAGGAGCTGGGCCACGTGGAGGCGGGCGGCAACCCCTGGACGGCGGCGCTGGCGGGCTTCGTCAGCACCGGGGTCGGGGCCATGATCCCGGTCGTGCCGTTCTTCTTCCTCAGCGGCACGGCCGGCGTGGTGGCGGCGGCGGCGGTCTCCCTGGTGGCGCACTTCGCGGTCGGGGCGGCGAAGTCGCTCTTCACGCTCCGCAGCTGGTGGAGCTCCGGCCTGGAGATGACCCTGGCCGGCGTGCTGGTCGGCGGCGCCACGTACGCCCTGGGCTTCGTGTTCAAGGTCAGCACCTAGACTAGCGGCCCGGGCGGGCGCGGTCACCGGGCGCGCGCCTGACGCGCCCGGCGGCGTGCCTCGCGCAGCGGCAGCGGGGTCCGCTCGCCCTCGCAGACTGCGAGGACGACGCTCGCCGCGGTCGCCGGGTCGGTCCTCCAGCCGGCCGAGACGCAGACCGGACGGACCAGCGCCCGCGTGCGGACGCTGAAGCCGACCAGCTCGCCGTTCAGCAGGAGCTCGGAGCGGCTTCCCCGCCCGGGTCCCGGCGCGGCGCCCGTCGCCGCGAGCGGCCGGTCGGTCACCCCGACCGTGACGACCCCGAGCAGCGCGCCGAGGTGCAGGGCGAGCCCGGCACGTCGTGGATGGTCGCGTCCTGTGGCGTTGAGGAGGAGGACGTCCGGCTGGACCTGGAGGGCCCGGACGGCCCGTGCGAGGAGGGGCAGCTGCCTGAGCGCCAGGTAGCCGGGCCGGTAGGGAGCGGCGAAGGTCCCGGCCACCACCGCCTCGTCGACGACGTCGCCGTCCTCGACCACCACAGCGGCGGCCCAGGCGGGATCGTCTGCCGTTCCAAGCCCGACCAGGCCTCGGAGCGGGGCCGCGAACACGCCGGCGGCGCGCAGCGGCTCGCCTTCTGCCGGCCGCCAGAGGACCGCCTCGTCGGCCAGCGCGGCGAGCGACCGCTGCAGGGCCTCTAGAGGTCCGGCCGGAAAGGCAGACGGATCTTCGCCGCCCATGCACCCCATCTCCGGGGTTGGCTTCTGCGGTGCTCGCTCACGGCCTGGCGGCCGCTCCCTGCGCTCCTCGGCGCCGCCCCCGGATCTGGGGCACCTGG
>JBKPCH010000180.1:0-3316 GCA_046727275.1 Candidatus Dormiibacterota bacterium | reverse complement strand
AGGCTGGGGAGTCTTGATCATCGTGATGTCGCATCTCGCGACGAAATCGCAGGTGGACGCCGTCGCGGCGCGGGTCAGCGAGATCGGGCTGCGGCCCGAGGTGTCGGTCGGCGAGGACCGCTCGCTCATCGGCGTCATCGGAGGCAACGCCTACGCCTACCGGGAGGCCTTCTCGCACCTGGCGGGCATCCAGGAGATCCTGCAGATCACGAAGCCGTTCAAGCTGGCGAGCCGGGAGTTCCAGTCACGCGACACGGTCGTGGACGTGGCCGGGGTGCCGGTTGGCGGGGACGAGGTGGTCGTGATGGCCGGCCCCTGCTCGGTCGAGGACGAGGCGATGCTGCTGCGGACGGCCCGCTTCGTGGCGGATCGCGGCGCGCGCATCCTGCGCGGCGGCGCGTTCAAGCCGCGGACCTCGCCCTACAGCTTCCAGGGCCTGGGCGAGGCCGGCCTGAAGATGCTGGCGGCGGCGCGCGACGAGACCGGGCTCCGGGTCGTCAGCGAGGTGGTGACGCCGGCGGACGTGGACCTGGTGTGCCGCTACGTCGACATGCTGCAGGTCGGCACGCGCAACATGCAGAACTACGCGCTGCTCCAGGAGGTCGGCCGCTCGGGCAAGCCGGTCCTGCTGAAGCGGGGGATGTCGTCGACGGTCGAGGAGTGGCTCCTCGCCGCCGAGTACGTCCTGAGCCAGGGCAACCGCGGCGTGGTCCTGTGCGAGCGGGGCATCCGCACCTTCGAGACGTCCACCCGGTTCACCCTCGACCTCAACTCGGTGCCGCTGGTGCGCGAGCTGTCGCACCTGCCGGTGGTGGTCGACCCCTCGCAGGGCACGGGCCGCTGGAGGCTGGTCCGGCCGATGTCGCTGGCCGCCGTCGCCGCGGGCGCGCACGGCCTGATCGTCGAGGTCCACCCGAAGCCCGGCGAGGCGCTCAGCGACGGCGCCCAGTCGCTCGACTTCGAGGCCTTCGAACGCCTGATGCGCGAGCTCCGGCGCTTGCTGGAGGCGATCTCCGGTCAGCCAGTCTGATCGCTGGAGTGAGGATTCGCCCGTCCTCGTGACCGGCGCCACCGGGGTGGTGGGCCGGGCGCTGTGCGAGGAGCTCCTGCGAGAGGGGGTGCCCTTCCGGGTGCTCTCGCGCGACCCGCCGGGGGCGGAGCGGCTCGTCCCGGGGGCCGAGTCGTACCACCTGTGGCAGCCGATCGAGCGCGGCAACGTCGTGACGGACCTGGTCGAGGAGGCCCGGGCGATCGTGCACCTGGCCAGCCCGCTGATCTCGCCCGGCCGCTGGAACGACGCCCATCGCCACGAGCTGTACGACAGCTGCGTGATGGGCACGCGCGGCCTGGTGTCGGCGCTGGCCCAGGCGGCCGAGGGCGCGCGGCCGGAGGTGCTGGTCTCCGCGTCCACCGTGGCCTACTACGCCCTCGACGCCGGCGGCGAGCGGGAGGCGGGGGAGGCGGACGAGGTGGGCGACGACTTCCTGTCGCGGCTGGCGGCGGACTGGGAGGCCGAGGCGAGGAACGCGGAGAAGCTGGGGGTGCGGGTCGTCCTGCTGCGCAGCGCCCTCGTCCTGGGGGCGGACGGCCCCCTGCGCCACCTGCGCCGGGCGGCGAGCCTGGGCATGGGCGGAGGCGCGCCCGGCCAGCAGCGGCAGCCCTGGATCCACCTGGACGACGAGATCGGCCTGCTGCTCCTGGCCCTCGGCGACAGCCGGGTCTCGGGGCCGCTGAACGCGGTCGCGCCGCACCCGGTGAGCAGCGCCGAGTTCATGGGGACGCTGTGCTCGCAGCTGGGCGTCCCCCCGGGGCTGCCGGCCCCCGACTGGCTGCTGAAGAGCCGGTTCGGGACGGGGGCGGTCGCGGTGACGCAGGGCCGGAGCGCCGTCCCGGCGCGGGCGCTGGAGCTGGGCTACGAGTTCCGCCTGCCCCGGCTGGACGCGGCGCTGTGGCGGGCCCTGGCGGCCTAGGTGAATGATTCCGAATCCCGACGGATCTTCGGCGCCCATGCACCCCACCCCACCCCGCGAAATCCGCACCCCGCCACCGCGATTTCGCGGGGACCCCGGGATCTCGCGGCCCGGCTTCTGCGGTCCTCGGCGCCGGACCACTTTTCTGGGGCACCTGGCCACCGAATACCTCGCCGCTATTCGGAATCATTCACCTAGGGGTCGCGGGCCGGCGGCAGACCGCCCGGGAGCTGGATGCCAGCTGCCGCCCCGGGCGCTATCCCACGATGCGGGTAGAGGCTTCACGGCGGCCGGCCGCCCGCTGTCGAGGCCTCCCCTTGGCCGGGCGCTGCGCCGCGAAGCGGATCTCCAGCCGCAGGTCGAGAGCGGCTGCCACGCGCTCCAGCGTCGCCAGGGTCGGTCTGCTGCCCCCGGCATCCAGCCGGCCGACCACGGACTGCGCGGTGCCGATCCGCGCCGCCAGCTCGCGCTGACTCAGCTGGCGGGCCTCCCGCAGCTCGCGGATCATGCGACCGATCTCGTATGCAGCGCTCGCCTGCTCATAGGCGGCCCGGGCCGCCGGGTTCGTCAGCCGGCGCTCCCGCAGCTCGTTCCAGCTCTCGCGCTCGCTCATCTCTCGCGTTCAATCCCCGGCGTTGTGGCGCTCCGAATGACAGTGTCGCATCGCGCCCGACCCGCTCACGCCGCCCGCGGCTCCGACGCAGCCTCCGCCGCTCCCGCCCGCCGGTAGAGCCAGCGCAGCGGCGCCGGCGCCCACCAGTTGGCTTTGCCCAGCAGGCGCATCAGGCTCGGCACGAGCAGGGCCCGGACGATCGTCGCGTCAACGGCGATCGCGATGGCCAGGCCGATGCCGAGCGCCTTGATCAGCACCACCTGGGCCAGGCCGAAGGCCAGGAAGACGACGAACATGATGGCCGCCGCGCCCGTGATGAGGCGGCCGCTGCGGGACAGGCCCACCGACACCGCCCGCACGTTGTCGCCCGTGCGGCCGTACTCCTCCTGGATGCGGCTGACCAGCATGACCTCGTAGTCCATCGACAGCCCGAAGACCGTCGCGAACAGCAGGACCGGGACGGACGGGTCCAGCGCCTGCGGCGTGAAGCCCAGGAGGCCGCTCAGGTGGCCCTGCTGGAAGATCCAGACCAGCGCGCCGAACGAGGCCGAGATCGAGACCAGGTTGGTCAGGACCGCCTTGACGGGCAGCACCGCCGAGCCGGTCAGCAGGAACAGCACCACCAGCGTGACGCCGACCACGAACGCCACCGCCAGCGGCGTGCGCTGGAGGATGAACGCGATCTCGTCCGCGTCGAAGGCCGTCGCGCCCGTCACCAGCACCTCCGCGCCGG
>JBKPCH010000179.1:0-13561 GCA_046727275.1 Candidatus Dormiibacterota bacterium | reverse complement strand
CGACCGCCCCCCCGCCGCCCGCCCCGGCCCCGGTCGCGGTGGACGGCGCCAGGGAGGAGCTGGTCCGGCTCACGCCCATGCGGCGCTCCATCGCCGAGCACATGACGCGCAGCCTGGCCACGTCGCCCCACGCCTGGACGCTCCAGGAGGTCGACGTCACCGACCTGGTGCGCTACCGCGAGGCCGAGAAGGAGGGCTTCCAGCGGCGGAACGGGGCGCCCCTGACGTACCTGCCCTTCGTCACCCAGGTCGTGTGCGAGGCGCTGGCCGAGTACCCCTTCCTCAACTCGAGCTGGACCGACGACGGCATCGTGCTGAAGCGGTACGTGCACATGGGCATCGCCGTCGCGGTGCCGGACGGCCTCCTCGTGCCGGTCGTGCGCGACGCCGACCGCCTCGGCTTCGCGGACCTGGCCCGGGCGATCGCGGACCTGGCCGAGCGGGCGCGCACGAAGCGCCTCAAGCCCGACGAGGTGGCAGGCGGGACGTTCACGCTCAACAACACTGGGGCCACCGGCTCGATCGCCAGCCAGCCGATCATCAACCAGCCCCAGGCGGCGATCCTCACCACGGAGGCGATCGTGCGCCGGCCGGTCGTGATCGGCGACGGGATCGCGGTTCGGCACATCATGAACATGTGCCTCTCGTTCGACCACCGGATCATCGACGGGATGACGGCCGGCCGCTTCCTGGGCTCCGTCAGGGAGCGCCTGGAGAGCTGGACCCCCGCCTCCATCCGCATGTAGGACCTCGCGAATGAGCCAGACCATGCAGCCCGGCCGCAGGATCCCGGAGTGGATCCGCGTGCGCGTCCAC
Organism: Candidatus Dormiibacterota bacterium; assembly: GCA_046727275.1. Lineage (GTDB taxonomy): Bacteria > Chloroflexota > Dormibacteria > Dormibacterales > Dormibacteraceae > CF-161. The sequence goes on along the minus strand of JBKPCH010000179.1, from coordinate 12,745 downwards.
GAGGGCGAGAACTTCCGCGAGCTGAAGCAGCTGGTCCGCGAGCGACGCCTGCACACGGTCTGCGAGGAGGCCCACTGCCCCAACATCTTCGACTGCTGGAACCGGCGGACCGCCACGTTCATGATCCTGGGCGACGTCTGCACCAGGGCCTGCCGGTTCTGCGCGGTCACCTCCGGCCGGCCCACCGAGCTGGACCTGGGCGAGCCGCTCCGGGTGGCCGAGTCGGTCGCCGAGCTGGGGCTCCGCCACGCGGTCATCACCTCCGTCGACAGGGACGACCTGCGGGACGGGGGCGCCCGGATCTTCGCGCGCACCATCCGGGCCATCCGCCGGCGCAGCCCGGGCACCTCGATCGAGGTGCTGACGCCCGACTTCCAGGGCGACCGGGAGGCGATCCGCACGGTGGTGGAGGCCGGCCCCGACATCTTCAACCACAACACGGAGACGGTGCCCCGCCTGTACGCCCGCATCCGGCCCAAGGCCGTGTACGCCAACAGCCTGGGCCTGCTGGCGCACGTCAAGGAGCTGGCGCCGCAGATGGTCACCAAGTCGGGCGTCATGGTCGGCCTGGGCGAGGACACCGAGGAGCTGCTGCAGGTGTTCCGCGACATGCGCGAGCACTCCATCGACGTGCTGACCGTCGGCCAGTACCTGCGCCCGAGCCCGAAGCACGCCGAGGTCGTCCGCTACTACCGGCCCGAGGAGTTCCAGGAGCTGCGGCGCTCGGCCCTGGCGATGGGCTTCGGCCACGTGGAGTCGGGGCCCCTCGTCCGCTCCTCGTACCACGCGGACGAGCAGATCCCGGAGGGCAGCCGGCCCCGGCTGGCGGGATGACGGGGCCGTGGAAGATCGCGTGATCCGGGCGTACTGGCTGGGCTCCGTCCCCTACCGCGAGGCCTGGGACCTGCAGCGGTCGCTGGTGGCGGCCGTCCGGGCCGGCGACCAGCCCGACAGCCTGCTGCTGCTGGAGCACCCGCACGTCTTCACGATCGGCCGACGCGGGGACGGCTCCACGCTGCTCTGGGGCCCCGAGGAGTGCGCCCGCCGCGGCGTGGACGTCGTCTGGACCGACCGGGGCGGCGACGCCACGTATCACGGCCCGGGGCAGCTGACCGGGTACCCGATCCTGGACCTGGAGCGGCTGGGCTCGGACATCCTGCGCCACATCCGCGACCTGGAGCGGTCGCTGATCGCCTACCTGCGGACGCTGGGCATCGAGTCGGAGCCGGGCGGCGAGGGCTTGACCGGCGTCTGGACAGGCGGTGCCAAGATCGGCGCGATCGGGGTCAAGCTCTCGGGGCACGTCAGCAGCCACGGCTTCGCCCTGAACCTGACCACCGACCTCGCCATCTTCAACGAGGGCATCGTCCCCTGCGGGCTGTCCGGCAGGCGCGCCACCTCGGTCCTGGAGCAGGCCGGCCTCCGCGTCCCGGTGTCCGAGGCGGCGAAGCGCTATCCTGCCCACCTGGCGGGCGTGCTGGGCTCCAGGCTCGAGTGGGCCGACCCGGTGGAGCTGCGCGACCTGCCGCCGGCGCCCCCGGAGCCGGCCGCCCCGGCCTCGGCGCTGCTGAAGGTCCTGTAGAGCCGGCCCGGCGCGTCGCGGTAAAGTCGGCGTTGCGCGCCGAGGAGAGTAAAGAGAGGGACGGCCGGCCCGCACGGGCCCAGGTCGATCCGCGAGGACAATGCTGTACGCGGTCGTCACAACCCACGCGATGCTGACCGGGTGGCTGGAGACCCCGCACTGGCTGTGGCCGGCGACGCGGGCGATTGGCCACTTCGTCCGCGACCACCAGGCCCTCGGGCTCTTCCTGGTCATCTTCGCCGAGGAGCTGGGGATCCCGCTGCCGGCGCCCGGCGACGCTGCCATCACGTACGGCGGCTACCTGACCACGATTGGCGCCATCCCCTACCCGCTCGCCTACGTCGCCGTCGTCGGGGGCGCGGTCACCGGCAGCTTCTGCCTGTACGCCCTGAGCTCCCGGTACGGGCACCCCTTCCTGGTCCGGTTCGGCCCCTACCTGGGGCTGACGGCCGACCGGCTGGAGCGGGCGGAGCGCGCCTTCCAGCGCTGGGGCCCGTGGGCGGTCATCTTCGGCCGCCATATCCCGGGCATGCGGATCGTCCTCTCCGCGTTCGCCGGCGCGTTCGGGATCCGAAAGCGGGTGTTCGTGGCCTGCGTCCTGGTCTCGTCGGCGGCGTGGGCGGCCATCTTCCTGGAACTGGGCCGGATGCTGGGCCGGAACAGCCGCCAGCTCTTCCGCCTCTTCCCCGCCCATCTGGTGCCCGTGGCCCTGCTGGTCGTCATCCTGGTGTGGGCCGTCTGGGTCGCGCACGAGCACCGGTCGCGGCGCCAGCGGGAGCGCCCCCCGGCGGGCGGGCCCGAGGCCCCGGCGAGCGGCGGGCTCGCGCCAAAAGCCGAAGGGCGTACGGCAAAGATGTGATACTATTTCTGTCATGTCGGACAAGCAGTCGAAGCGCCTGATCCCTCTCGACCGGGTGACCACCGAGAGCGAGGCCGTAATCCTCCCGGACTTCCCAGCCTTGGTCGACGGTAAGCAGGTGTGGGTGACGGCGGTCCTGGAGCGGACTGCGGTGGTGGAGCCCGCCCCCGGCGAGCCCAAGGTGCTGGTCAGCCGGCAGCGGTGCATGGTCGATCCCGAGGACATTCGTCTCGGCTACGTCGCAGCCCGCGATGCCGCCCGCCGCGGCCGCGAGGCAGCCCGCCGAAACCGCGCCGGCCGCGCGGCCTGACGCCAACCGTTCACGAACGGCGCCGATCCCTGATCGGCGCTTTTTCGTATGTGCGGCCGTTTAGTGGTTCTTCTCCGAGGTTCTGGTACCATCGGGAGGTGCCGGCCCGACGTCCGGCGCTTTTTTTCTGCCGCGCCAGCCCCTTCGGAGGTTTCGAATGAGTCGAACCACAGAACTGGTTCCGCTCGCCACGATCGTTCCCCCGCTCAACCACGAGGTTGCGGCCGGGTTCGATGCGGTCGTCGCCGGCGAGCCGGTCCGCGTCCGCGCAGTGCTCGAGCGCACCGTGGTGGTGGAGCATGCCAACGCCGAGCGCAGCGTCGTCCGCAAGGACCTGTGCCTCGTAGAGGAGGAAGCAGTTCCGTTCATTCCGGGGAGCCCCAGCGCGGGCGTCGGACCGCGCCAGTGGCGACGTCTCCCCGGCAAGCCTCCGAAGTAGAACCAGCGCAGCGCTGAGCCTGGGACCGGCCCCCGCGGGGCCGGTCTTCTTCGTTTCGGGTCAGCCGAGGGCGGGCACCACCTCGGCGGCCAGGCGCTCCATCTGCTCCGCCTCGTCGAACATCGGGTTCAGGAGGACCAGCTCGGCGCCCGCCGCGATCACCTCGCGCAGGCCCCTGACGCACGCCTCCGGCGGACCGTAGACGGCCACCCGCTCCATGTCCTTCAGCCCGAAGTGCCCGTAGAGGCCGTCGAGCGCGGCGGCGATCCGGCGCCGGCCGCGCTCGGCGTCGTCGTCCACGGCGATGTAGACCCGCTTGGCGACCCGGAACCCGCCGGCCTCCCCTCGCCGGCCGGCGAGCGCCTCCCTGACAACCCGGACCTGGTCCGCGAACTGCGCGGTCGTCTGCGACCCGGCACCGAAGAACCCGTCCCCGTACGCGACCGCGCGGCGCACCGCGTCCGGGTGGCTGCCGCCGAACCACACCGGCGGACACGGCTTCTGGAACGGCTTGGGCTCCATGTCCGCGCCCTCGAGCTGCCAGAAGCGTCCCCGGAAGGTGACCGGGGACTCCGTCCAGAGCGCCCGCATGAGCCGCAGCCCCTCGGTGAACCGCGCGACCAGCGTGCTCGGATCGACGCCGAACGCCGAGAACGCCCGGAACCGGCCGCCGGTGCCGACCCCGACCTCGAGGCGGCCCCGGCTCAGCTGGTCCAGCGTGCTCAGGCTCTTGGCCAGGTGGACGGGGCTGTGCAGCGGGGTGACGAACACGGCGCAGCCCAGCCGCAGCCGCTCTGAGCAGGCCGCCGCGAAGGTCATCGTCTCCATCGGGCCGAGGTGCGAGACCGGGCCGAGGATCTGCTCCTGCGCCCACGCGCTCTCGAAGCCGAGCGCCTCGGCTCGGGCCAGGTAGGCGCGGAAGGCGGCCGGGTCGAAGGCGCTGTCGGCCACGAACTGCGGGAGGGAGATCGCGAATCGCATCCGAGGAGGCTACCCCTCGCGGGGCGGCCGATATCGCCAGCGCTCCTCGTAGGCGCGGGCGCTCGGCGGCGGGTCGGGCAGCGGGGGCGTCTCCCGCGCCCGCAGGCCGTCCAGCGCGATCGCCAGCAGGCGGCGGCGGACGGTCTCCTCGTCCGCGCCTGGCAGGCCGGCGCCCTGGCGGCTGAACAGCTCGATGAGCCACGTGACGTCCAGCGCCGTGACGTCCGGCCGCAGGCCGCCCCCGCGCGCGGCCCTGGCCACGACCTCCTCCAGCAGCCCGCGGGCCCGCCGGCTGACCGCCCACATCTCGGGCGTCGTCTCCACGGCGCCGGCCGTCGGGGCCAGCGCGCCCGACCGGAAGCCGGCGCAGGCCCGGACGTAGCCGGCGAGGCCCTCCCACGGGTCGGCCGCGGCCAGCGCGGCCTCCGCCGCCTCGATCGCCTGCTCCATCGCCAGCACGCACAGGCGCCGCAGCAGGTCGGCCTTGCTGCCGTACCGCCGGTACAGGCTGCCCATGCCGACGCCGGCCCGCTCCGCCACGGCGGCGATAGCTCCGCGCCGGCCGGGTGCCCAACCCGGCGCTGGCGCCCCGTCTGCCCGCCATCCTGGGCAACGGAGTCGGCGGGGTCGTGACGTCGGTCGGGCCCGGCGTCGACCGAATCCTGGCCGGCACGCGGATCATCAGCTCCACGGGCGGCGGCCGGCCTCCGGCCGGGTGAGACCGTGCTGGTGGAGGCGGCGGCGGGCGGCGTCGGCAGCCTCCTGGTCCAGCTCGCCGCCCGCGCCGGCGCCCGCGTCGTGGCGGCCGCGAGCGGCGCGCAAGCTCGACGTCGCCGGCGAGCTCGGCGCGGCGATCGCCGTGGACTACGGCCAGCCCCGCTGGGCCGGCCGCGTGCTGGCGGAGACCGGCGGCGTGGACGTGGCCTTCGACGGCGTGGGCGGAGCCATCGGCCGGGCGGCGTTCGAGCTGATCCGGCCGGGCGGCCGCCTCCTCGCGTTCGGTCTGGCCAGCGGCACGTTCACCGCCGTCTCCGATGCCGAGGCGGCGGAGCGCGGCGTGACCGTCGTCCGCGGCGCGCCGCTGGCGCCCGGCGAGGCGGTGGCGCTGGCCAGGGCCGCCCTGGCGGAGCTGGCCGCCGGCCGGCTGCGCCCGCTGATCGGGCAGACGTTCCCGCTCGAGGAGGCGGCCAGGGCGCACGCCGCCATCGAGGCCCGCCAGACGGTGGGCAAGACGCTCCTGCTGGTGGCCCGGGCGCCGGCCGGCGAGCGCTGATCGCCCGAGGCGTCTGCGCTAACCTCGACAGGTGAGTGAGCTGATCCAGGCGCAGGGAGTCGAGGTGCGCGGGCCGGTGCGGGGCCGCCAGGAGGAGATCCTCACCGGCGAGTCGGCGGCCTTCGTGGCCGAGCTCCATCGCCGGTTCGACGGACGGCGGCGAGACCTGCTCGCCGCCCGGGCCGAGCGGCAGCGGCAGATCGAGGCCGGCCAGCTGCCGGACTTCCTGGCCGGGACGCGGGAGGTCCGCGACGCGAGCTGGCGGACGGCGGCGCCGCCCGGCGACCTGCTCGACCGCCGGGTCGAGATCACCGGGCCGGTCGAGCGCAAGATGGTCATCAACGCCCTGAACTCCGGCGCCCGGGTCTTCATGGCGGACTTCGAGGACGCCAACTCGCCGACGTGGGCCAACAACCTGGACGGGCACGTCAACCTCATCGACGCCATCGAGGGCACGATCCAGTTCACCAACCCGGACGGCCGCGAGTACCGGCTGGGCGACAGGCCGGCCTACCTGCTGGTGCGCCCGCGCGGCTGGCACCTGAACGAGAAGCACCTGCTGGTGGACGGGGCGCCGGTGTCCGGCGGCCTGTTCGACTTCGGGCTGTACGTCTTCCACAACGTCCGCCGCCGGCTCGACCGCGGCCTGGGCACCTACTTCTACCTGCCGAAGCTGGAGAGCCACCTCGAGGCGCGGCTGTGGAACGACGTCTTCACGTTCGCCGAGGACGCGCTCGGGGCGCCGCGGGGCACGCTGCGCGCCACGGTCCTGATCGAGACCATCCTGGCGGCCTTCGAGATGGACGAGATCCTGTACGAGCTGCGCGACCACTCGATCGGGCTCAACGCCGGCCGCTGGGACTACATCTTCAGCGTCATCAAGAAGTTCCGGAACCGGCCGGACATGGTCCTGCCCGACCGGGCGCAGGTGACCATGACCGTGCCCTTCATGCGGGCCTACACAGAGCTGCTGGTCCGGACCTGCCACCGGCGGGGCACCTTCGCGATGGGCGGCATGGCGGCGTTCATCCCCAGCCGGAAGGACCCCGAGGTCAACCGCGTCGCGCTGGAGAACGTCCGGGCCGACAAGGTCCGGGAGGCCAGCGACGGGTTCGACGGCACGTGGGTGGCGCACCCGGACCTGGTGGCGACCGCGACGGAGTGCTTCGACGCGGTCCTCGGCGACCGCCCGAACCAGCTGGAGCGCCTCCGCGAGGAGGTGCAGGTTCGCGGCTCGCAGCTCGTCGACGTCGCCATCCCGGGCAGCACCATCACGGAGGCCGGGCTGCGCACGGACGTGAGCGTCGGCATCCAGTACCTGGAGTCGTGGCTGCGCGGCAACGGGGCGGCGGCGATCAACAACCTGATGGAGGACGCCGCCACCGCCGAGATCTCCCGCTCCCAGGTCTGGCAGTGGGTGCGCAACGGCGCGCGGCTGGCCGACGGCAGGGTGGTCGACCGCGACCTGGTCCGGCGCACCGGCGACGAGGAGCTGGCCCGGCTGCGTGCGGCCTACGGCGAGGAGCTGTACGGCCGGGGCCGCTTCGAGGACGCCCGCCGGGTCTTCGACCAGGTTGCGCTGTCCACCGACTTCGTCGAGTTCCTGACGCTGCCCGCCTACGAGCTGATCGACTGACGGGCGGACGCCGCGGCGGCCGGCCAACTATCAGGAACGAGGGTCGAGGATCACGATCGGGATCTTCCGGCCCTTCGCGTTGCGCTGGAAGAAATCGTATCCGGGGTAGAACGCCACGAACTTCGGCCAGAGGCGATCGCGCTCCTCGTCGGTCGCGACGCGGGCGCGGACCTCGCGAACCACGGAGCCGATCTGAATCGTGGTGTCCGGGTTCGCCTTGAGGTTATGGAACCACGCGGGATGCGTTGGCTGGCCCGCTTTCGAGGCCACCACGGCGATGGCGTCGCCGTCCTCGTGGTACATCAGCGGAGACGTCCGCTTCGCGCCGCTCCTGGCGCCCGTGTGGTCGACCAGGACTATCCGTGCCTCGGGCCATCCGGGGAGATGCCCGCCGATCTTGCCGCCGGTCCGCCGGTACAGAGCCACATGGATCTTCGCTGAGCGCCGCCCGAGGTAGAAGCCGCGCTTGTTGGCGAACTGTGAGCTTGAGGCGGTGAACCGTCCGAGTAAGGGCATGGCTTTCCTTGGCAGACAGATGAGCGACAACCCGCTCAGTGGGCAGGTTGAAAGAGTTCGATCGGATTGCCGGATGGGTCATCGAGCACGACCTGGGCGCCACCCGGCCCGGTGATGATTTCACTGCGAAAGCAAAGGCCGGCCGCGCGCAGGCGGTCCACCTCTGCGGCCAGATCCTGTACCACCAGCTCGATGCGGTTCCAGCCTCCCGGGACGGGCTTCCGGCCGTCGGGCAGGCGCCGGCCGCCCGAGCTCGCTTCCCCGCTGAGCAGCAGCCTGAGGTCGTCGCGAGTGACCGCCGCGAACGCCGGCATGGCGTCGATCTCGACGATGAAGCCGAGGTGAGTGGTGTAGAAGCAGACCGAGGCGCCGACGTCGTCGACGATGTACCGGACATTGGTCGTAGCCATGAGAGACTCACCTCCAGAAATCGGATGTGGTCACGGGGCATGTACTCCCCGCTCGGCGCCCAGGGTCGAATCGCCGGGCGAATCCATCAGCGCCAACAGGTAGCGGACGCGGGTCTGCAGCTCCCGCGCCGTGGCGCGAAAGGCGTCCAGGTCCGGGGGATGCGCCTCGGCCGGGTTGGGGATGCTCCAGTGGACCACTGCCCCCGCTGACGGCAGCTCGGGACAGACCTCGCGCGCACGATCGCAGAGGGTGATCACGCGATCGAAGGACTGGCCGGAGAACACGTCGAGGTGCTTCACCTCCTGGCGGGAGATATCCACACCATGCTCCTCCATGGCCGCCACCGCGAGCGGATGCAGCGCGGTCGGGGCGGTCCCGGCGCTGCAGGCCACCAGCCGCGGCCCGCCGAGGTGTCGGAGCCAGCCCTCCGCCATCTGGGACCGGGAGCTGTTGCCGGTGCAGATGAAGAGCACTCGGCCCGCGCGCGCTTCCGGCCGCGGGAGGGCGTCCTCCACGTGGCGAGCGGAGAGTCCCGGATGGATCGCCGCCGCCAGATGCCGCACCGCATTGGCGACTGCATCGAGGTCCAGGGCGTAGTAGCTGTCACGACCGTCGGCTGCGCTCCGCCGAACGGATACCAGGCCCGCGGCGCGCAACCGTGCCAGGTGATAGGTGACCAGATTGGGGGCCTGTTCGGTACGTGCCACCAGTTCCTTGACTCGCAGGTCACTCTGGGCGAGCTGACGCACCATCGCCCAGCGCAGGTCGTGAGCGAGCAGGCCGAGCACGGCCGGGGATCCGCCGCTGGCAGCCGTCGCCACGCATCCGATTATGCCACAATGAATTGAATAATTCGTCCCGGCTTGCTCCATGTCAAGAGGCCATCGAGCGCCGGACGGGTCTCGCTCGCAACGATCGCCCGCGAGTGGGGCGGATTGGCTGGGCCCCGGACTACCAGCCGCAAGGTAGGCCGGCGCCCCGGCCGCATCGTCCTCGTCGAGGGCCGGCGGGGGCTGCCGTGGTCCGGCGGCGTCTCCGCCGCCGACCTCGGCGCGGCGCTGGCGCCGCTGGTGGACGCGCTGCGCGCCGAGCGCCTGGACGACCCGGCGCTGTGGGGCCGGCCCGTCCCCGACGAGCGCTGCGCGCTCGCCGGCGAGGTGTGACTCAGCCCGCGGCGCCCTCCTGGCCGGCGCCGGCGTATTCTCGCGCCTCGGCCAGGAGCCGGCGCCAGCGGTCGGGGTCGTCGGGCAGGGGCACCGTCACCCACTTCCGCATGGTGGGGCTCACGTCCGTCGCCACGGCGGCCTCCCCGCCGGCGATCAGCGCCTCGGTGGTGGCGGGCGGCAGCTTCACGACCAGCCGGTCCCGGTCCAGGAAGGCGAAGAACTTGCCGCCGGCGCTCAGGCCGTCGCGGCCGAACATGCGGCGGCGTCCGGTCCCAGGCTGGCCCAGGTGCTCCGCGGCCAGCTCATCGAACACGCGCCGCGCGCGCGGGTCCGGCACTTTCACAGCTCCTCGCCCGGCACGTCCTCGGGCTCGTGCCGGCGCAGCGGCGGCCACAGGAGCCGCGCCGGCCCGCGCCGGTACAGCTCTGCGGGCCGCCCGCCCTGGGCTCCCCGCGGCGGCGCGATCTCGCCGACCGGGGTCACGAAGCCCTCGAGCCGGAGCACCTTGCGCCGGAAGTTGGAGGGGTCCTGGGGGATCCCCCACACCTCCTCGTAGATCGCGCGCAGGTCGCTGAGCGTGAAGGGCTCCTCCAGGAAGGCTGCGGCCAGCGGCGTGTACTCGATCTTGGACCGGGCCCGCTCCACGCCGTCCGCGATGATGCGGGCGTGGTCGAAGGCCAGCTCCGGCCCCTCCCTGCTGCCCAGCTGGCCCACCGGCCAGAACCGGGCCAGGTCGGCGTCCGAGCCGGCGGTCGGCGCGGGCACGTCGGGCGTGAACGCCACGTACGCGATCGAGATGACGCGCATCCGGGGATCGCGGTCGGGCGTGCCGTAGGTGCGGAGCTGCTCCAGGTACATGCCGGGGGGCAGCTCCGAGAGGCCCGTCTCCTCCGCCAGCTCCCGCCGGGCGGCGTCGTCGATGTCCTCGTCCGCGTTCACGAACCCGCCCGGCAGCGCCCACTTGCCCCGCTCCGGGTGCCGGGCGCGGCGGACCAGGAGGATGCTGAAGCGGCCCTGGCGCACGGTCAGCACGACGACGTCCACGGTGACGCCGACCGGCGGGAAGCCGCGGGGATCGTAGCCCGCCAGGAACTCCTTCTCGGTCATGGCCGCCGGGTCGGTCATCGGCGCACCACCTCCTTCGTCGTGGTCTGGGGAGACCAGATGCGGGCGACCACGGCCGGCGGCCCCGCCTGGATCGTGAGTCCCTCGGGCCCGAGCCGCGCCTTGGTCTTGGCGTGGAAGGCCCGCGCCTCCTCGATCGTCGTCGTGTCGACCCTGTCCCCCCGGGCGACGACCCGGACCTGCAGCGGCTCGCCGGGCGGAGGGTGCCGGGGCGGCTGCGACCCGATCGCCAGGTGCTCGCCCGAGGCGAAGCCCTGGGCGCCGTACTCGCGGTAGGCCCACTTCTGGCCGCCCAGGCTGGCCTTGCCCGCCGACAGCTTGGCGACGGGCCGCATCGACGCGCCCTCCTCATCGCCCTCCGCGATGGCGACCAGCTTGTAGACGAAGCCGGGGCTGGGGTGGTGGATCAGCTTCTCCCCCGCCCCGAAGGCGTCGACGGGACCGCGGCCCAGCTCGTCCATCGCGTACTCGTCCAGGCCGCCCGTCAGGACGATCCGGGTCCGCTTCGCGCCGAGCTGGTCGAGCAGCTCGCGCGCGAACGGCGCCAGCTGGACCAGCTCGCCCGAGTCGATCCGGATGCCGCCCAGCTCGGGGCCGGCCGCGGCGACGGCGTTGCGGATGCCCTGCTCCACGTCGTAGGTGTCGACCAGGAGCGTGGTCCCCGGCCCCTGCGCGGCCACCTGTGCCCGGAAGGCGGTCAGCTCGTCCTCGTGCGCCAGCGTGAAGCAGTGGGCCGCCGTGCCCCGCACCGGGATGCCGTACCGGCAGCCGGCGTCCATGTTCGACGTGCTGGCGAAGCCGGCGATGTAGGCGGCCCGGGCGGCGTCCACGGCCGCCTCCTCGTGCGTCCGCCGGCTGCCCATCTCGATGATCGGGCGAGGGCCGGCGGCGGTGACCATCCGGGCGGCCGCAGAGGCGATGCCGGAGTCCCAGTTGCAGACGCTGAGTAGGAAGGTCTCGAGCAGCACCGCCTCGCCGAACGTCGCCCTCACGGTGATGACCGGCGACTGCGGGAAGTAGACCTCGCCCTCGCGGTAAGCCCAGATGTCGCCGCAGAAGCGCAGCCTGGCCAGCAGCGACCGGGTCCGGCGGTCGGCGACGCCGGTCCGCTCCAGCCACCGGAGCTGCCCGTCCGTGAAGCGAAAGTCGGCGAGGCCCGCCAGGATGCGGCCGAGCCCCGCGAACACCCCGTAGCGGCGGCCCGGGGGGAGGGCCCTGGCGAAGACCTCGAAGACCGCCCGCCGGTTGGCCACCCCCGATTCCAGGGCGCCCTGGAGGTTGCCGATCTCGTACTGGTCGGTGTGGAAGGCCGTCGACCGCTGCGCCGGATCGTCCATCGCCCAATCTCCTCAGTTTTGGTCGCGATGACCAAATTCGAGCATACACGCATCGGGACCTCCGGGGCCCACGGCGCGGCCGCCGCCCGCCCAGCCTTGACAAATAATATTGTCGGTGGGCATCATGGGCCGCGTACCTGGTCGAGACTGAAAGGAGTTCCGAGATGCCCCACGAGTTCGAGATCACCGACGAGGTCACGACCCCTGCCAGCCCCGAGCAGGCCTGGCAGGCTGTCGCCACGGGCCCCGGCCTCGATTCCTGGTTCATGGGCGCCAACCAGGTCGAGCCCCGACTGGGGGGCAGGGCGCGGACCGACTTCGGCGCCTTCACGTCCGAGTCCACCGTGACCGCCTGGGAGCCCCCGAGGCACGTCGCCTACCGCGGCGAGGGCGAGGACGGGACGTTCATGGTGTTCGAGTACCTGATCGAGGGGCGGGACGGCGGCACCGTGATCCGGGTCGTGCACAGCGGCGTCCTCGGCGGCGACTGGGAGGCGGAGCTGGACGCCCTCCGCAAGGGCGACCCGATGTACGTCCGCACCCTGGGCCAGTACCTCGCCCACTTCCGCGGCCGGACCGCGACCCCCGTCCAGGCCTGGGGCCCGCAGCAGCCGGACCAGGAGCGCGTGTGGGAGGGCCTCAAGCGGGGCCTCGGCCTGAGCGGGACGGTGAGCGAGGGCGACGTGGCGCGGTTCTCGCCGAACGGGTCCGGCACGGTCGAGGGCGTCGTCGACTCCGTGCTGGCCCCCAACTTCCTGGGCGTGCGAACCGGCGACGCCCTGTACCGCTTCGCCGGCAGGGGCGGCATGATCGGCGCCGGCCACCACCTGTTCGCCGGCGGCGTCGACCGGGCCGAGGCCGAGCGCACGTGGGCGGCCTGGCTGGCCCGGCTGCTCGCCTGACGCGAGCTCCGGGGTGGCCGCGACCGCGAGCCGTGGCCACCCCGGGCTGTTAGCCTGGCTGTCGGGATGCCGGTGCCTGCGGAGTCGCGCCGGCCGTGAGGGTGGGACTGGTGCTGGGCGGCGGCGGCGTGCGCGGGGCCGCCTGGCTCGTCGGCGCGCTGCAGGGCGTCGCCGCGAAGACGGGCTGGCTGCCGGCGCAGGCCGAGGT
>JBKPCH010000178.1:0-11636 GCA_046727275.1 Candidatus Dormiibacterota bacterium | reverse complement strand
ATGCCGCCCAGGTTGGACCAGGTCGTGCAGCCGTGCTCGATGCACACGTCCCACAGCCGGGACTTCGTGAACCAGCGGCTGAACACCGAGTGGTCCACCACCCCCCACAGCGCCGGCATGAGCGTCACCACCAGGGCGTTGCCGTGGATGAGCGAGAGGCCGGTGTAGGGGACGTCGCTCTGCCGGTAGCCGAAGAAGCCCGGCGTCAGCCGGTAGAAGAGCATGCGGTCGTAGCCGAACGCGATCGCCTTGGGGTCGCCGGTGGTGCCGGACGTGTAGCTCAGGAACCACGGGTCGTCGAGGGACTGGACGTGCTGGCCGGCGTCCTCGCGCTCCGGCCCCTCCAGCACCTCGTTCAGGCTCGGCCAGCCCTCCGCGGTCAGCCCCTGCCGGCGGCCCTCCGGGGTCGACAGGGCGTACGTGCGCGCCCCCGTCTCCCCGATCACGCGGGCCGCCTCGGGGTCGGCCAGGGTGGCGTCGGCGGCCACCAGGGCCCGGCAGTCCGCGAACGTGAGGAAGTAGCGCAGCCGCTCGCCCCTGGCGCGAGGGTCCACCGGGACCGTCACGAGGCCCAGCCGGGAGGCGGCGGCCATCGCGTACACGAACTCGGGGTGGTTGCGCAGCATCACCCCGACGCGGTCGCCCGCCCGCAGCCCGGCCCGGCGCAGCTCCCAGGCCAGCTGGTTGCCGGCCCGGTCCAGGTGCCGGAGGCGCACGGGCTCCGCCGGGAGGTCCCCGTTCTCGAAGACGAAGGCCAGCCGGTCCGGCTCCTCCGCAGCGCGCCGGGCAACCAGCCGGGCGAAGACGGCGAGCTCGTGCTCCGGCTCCACCGCCCGCCCTCAGGTCACCAGCACGTGGACCGCGCAGGCGGCGGCGTCGGTGCCGATCCAGCCGCCGCCGTTCTGGGCCAGCGCGACCCGGGCGTCCGCGACCTGGCGCGCGTCGCAGCGGCCCTGGAGCTGCCAGGCCAGCTCGACCACCTGTGCGGCGCCCGTGGCCCCGATCGGGTGGCCGCGCGCCAGCAGGCCGCCGCTGGGGTTCACGGGGAGGCTGCCTCCGAGCCACGTCACCCGGTCGAGCACGAGCCGGGCCGCGTCGCCCGGCGCGCAGAGGCCGAGCCCCTCGTACAGGTGCAGCTCGGCGATGGCGGTGGCGTCGTGGAGCTCGACCACGTCCAGGTCGTCCGGCCCCAGCCCCGCCCGCTCGTAGGCCCGGCCCACGGCCCGGGTGACCGCGTCCGGCCTGGACCGGTCGTCGCCCCTGCCCGACGTCAGCACGGAGGCGGCGACGCGGACCCGGCTCCCCGCCGGCGGCCGCGAGGAGAGCACCAGGGCGGCCGCCCCGTCCGAGAGCGGCGAGCACATCAGCAGCGTCAGCGAGCCGGCGATCCGGCGCGACTCCAGGACCTCCTCCAGCGACACCTCCTCCCGGAACTGCGACAGGGGGTTGAGCGCGCCGTGGTGGTGGTTCTTGACCGACACCATGCCCAGCGCCTCGACGTCGGTCGCCGGCCGGGCGTCCGCCTCAGCAGGCTCGAAGGAGGCGTACAGGTCCATGAAGACGCTCCGGCCCTCCCCGCCGGCCGGGAAGCGGCGCCGCATCTCGTCCAGGTCCATCGACGCGTTGAAGGCGCGGTACGACTTCTGCCGGTCCTGGTCGTAGAGCTTCTCGTAGCCGAGCACCAGGACGTGGTCCTGCTCGCCCGAGGCGACCGCCTGGTGGGCCAGGTGCAGGGCCGTGGAGGAGGACGCGCAGGCGTTCTCCACGTTGACGATCGGCACGCCCAGCAGCCCGGTGTTGCGCAGCACGACCTGGCCGCGGATGGACTCCTGCCCGTTCATGAGCCCGCTCACGGCGTTGCCGACGTAGCAGGCGCCGATGTCGGCCGGCCGCAGCCGGGCGTCGTCCAGGACGGCGGCGACGGCCTCCTCGGCGAGCTCGCGGGCGGTCCGGTCCAGGTGCTTGCCGAAGCGCGTCATCGCGGCCCCGGCGACGAAGACGTCGCTCATGGCGTCATCCTCCGGGTCAGTTCAGCGGACCCGGTCCCGCCCGGATGGCCGAGGCGGGCCGGACCGGGTGATCGGGCCGGGCCGTGGCCACCTGCTCCGCGGAGTTCACACCTCAGGTTGACAGCAGCCCGGCCGGGCCCCACCGTGGACCTCCGGCTGTGGGCCCGCCCCCCTCGGCGGGTGGGGGCGGACCTCCGGGCGGACAGCGGGCGGACATGGCCCACCGGTCTACCTCAGCGGCGTCGCCGACAGGGCGACGCCGTTGTGGATCAGGAAGCTGCGGACCGTGTTGCCGGCCGCCCGGCCGCCGGCCTGCTCCGCCTCGAACCGGTCGATCAGCGCCATCACCTCCCGCCGGCGCTTGAGCCGGATCCGCGGGCCCTCGGGGGTCGGCCGGAAGAGCCAGGCGACCAGCTCGTCGGGCTCCTTGCCGCAGCTCTGACAGAACAGCGCGAGCACCTCCAGCTTGGCGCGCGTCTCGCCGCCGCCCTGCTGGACGTTCCAGTGCGCGTCGTACGCGCGCAGCCAGGCGCCCACGGTCTCCTGTTCGGCCAGCGCCTCGGGGGAGGTCATTCGGGGAGCCCGAACATCCGCGACAGCGCCCGCAGCTCCTCCTTCCGCCAGGGATAGGGCGCCTCCGGCATCAGCATCCCGCAGTCCCTCAGCTCCTCGACCACCTCCTCGTCGCGCTCGTAGGGCTGGCCGTACCGGCCGTCGAAGTAGATCCGCTCGAAGGGGCTCCGCGGCCGCTGGCCTCCTGCCTCCATGTCCTCGGCGGGGTAGCCGACGAGCTGGATCCAGATCGGGATCAGGTGCTCGGGGATGCCCAGGATGCGCCGGGCGCTGTCCGCGTTGAGGGCCGTGAGCTGCGTGCCCAGGCCCTCGTCGACGGCGGCCAGGAGGCCCTGGTTGATCGCCAGGCCCGCCTCGACCGCCGCCACCAGGGCGGCCGTGCCGGCGTCGGCCAGGATCGGCTGCAGCACCTGGGGCCAGACGACGTTTTCGACGTAGGCGTGGCTCCAGCCGTGGCTCGGCGTGAGGGCGCCGACGTCGACCAGCTGCTTCAGGTTGCTCTGGCCCACCTTCGGCGCCGTGGGGTCGATGAGCCAGAAGATCCAGACCGGGGCGAGGTCGAGCTGGGCGGTCGTGGTGGGCGTCTTGAGGCTCTCGCGGTCGTCTGGCGACAGGTCGTCGCGGTTGACGACGATCGCCAGCGCGAAGTCTGCGTTGACGGCGCGGGAGGACAGCCGCGCCGCCTCCAGGATGATCTGGACTTTCTCGCGCTCCACCGGCCGGTAGGGCTGGTAGTAGCGGATGGAACGGCGGAGCCCGACGACCTGCTTGTACTCCACGGCTGCCTCCTCTCCCGGCTCAGTGCCACATGCGCATGTGGTCGCGGATCTGCGGCGTGATGGAACCGCCGACGTAGTACCTGTCGTAGAAAGCGGTGTCGACGTGGTGTACGACCGCGCCGAACTGGCACTGCATCGGGTTGAAGTACACCGGGCACTGGCCGTACCGCTCGACGCAGTAGTCGACGTACGCGATGCAGGCCTCGACGGCCCAGTCGGAGACCCGGGTGACCGGGTGCTGGACGATCTCCCGGACGACCTCCGGCTTGAACGGCCCGCCATGGGTCAGCATCCAGTTGTCGTCCCCGCGCGACATGGTCATGCCCCTGCCGTACTTCTCCTCCATCATGGCCTGCATGACCGCGCGGCCGTCCCTGTAGCGCGGCGAGGGCACGTACGTGGCCTCCTTTACCCCCTCGACCCCGAAGACCTTCAACGCCCCCGACGCCGCCGGCGCCTTCTCGTTGAGCGGCTCGGAGCGGAAGCCCAGTCCTCTGGCCAGGTCCGGGAACGCGCCCATGAGGAGGTCGTCGAAGTAGCCGCAGAAGATCCAGTTGCCGAGGCCCATCGCCTCGGCCGCCAGCCGCATGTTCTGGACGTACGAGCCGGGCGGGTAGGTCTCCACCTGGAAGAGGAACTGCTCGATCTGGCTGATCATGATCGGGAACTCGAGCCTGCCCTCGCCCACCCACTGGCCCACGCCGGCCGGCTGCT
Organism: Candidatus Dormiibacterota bacterium; assembly: GCA_046727275.1. GTDB lineage: Bacteria > Chloroflexota > Dormibacteria > Dormibacterales > Dormibacteraceae > CF-161. The sequence continues at coordinate 7,561 of JBKPCH010000178.1, read as the reverse complement.
GGGTGGCGTCGTCGAGGAAGTAGATGTGCCAGGCATCGAACAGGTTGAGCAGCACGCTGAAGTAGAGCCAGCCCACGTCCGTGATCGGGATGAACCAGGTCTGGCCCTCGCGGTTGAGGTTGAACTGGTACGGCCCGAACAGCGAGGCGTTGGGCGCCCCGGGCGCCCGCAGGCCCCAGTCGATGTCCGGGCGGCCCTCGTGGACCTTCGTCGTGCCCCGCCGGTACCAGTCGAGGACCTTGTCGTAGTCCTGCTCGGACTCGATCTCGACCATCTTCTTGCGCTCGGTCCCGGGGTTGTAGATGTAGGCCCCGTCGTCCTTGATGATCAGCAGGTCGTGCGCGAAGGAGTTGCCCGGCGCGGCGGCCGTGCGGCCCGCGATGGTCACGAGCTCGTGGAACCCGCCGTGGATCGCGATGTCCCAGTGGGCCATGCCGTTGGGGCCGAGGGCGGACCAGGCGATCAGCGCCTCCTCCAGCTCGCTCAGCGGCACCGTGGAGTGCTCGGACTTGAACGCCAGCGGGCCCTTCTCCTGGACCAGCGTCCGCCCGCTGGCTCTCGTCTCGGGCTCGCCGCTCTCGATGGCGTAGCCCAGGCCGACCCGCCGGCTGCGCAGGGTGGCGAGCAGCTGGGGGAGGGACCTCGTCTGCTCGAAGAACATCTTGAGCTGCCGCCGTTCGGCATCGGTGAGCACGCGCGTCTCGACCGCCATCTCTTCTTCTCCCTTTCTGTCTCTCCCGGGATGGCCTGAGCGCCTTTCGTGGCCGAGCCTACTGCGGTCCCGCCAGACCGAATTCGGCTCGGTTGAACAAACCTGCGCCCGCAGGTTGTCGTGATTGAACAACGCGGGGCTTGTCGGGAGCCGCCGGGCGAGGCAGCATGAGGCAGTGGCCGGCCGCGACGAGGCCCGGATCTTCGCGGACGCCTGCCTCTGGGTCCAGGAGGCGGAGACCGCGTCCGAGGTTCTGCGCCGCGCCAACGAGGGCGCCCGCCTGCTGGTCGAGACGAGCTGCAGCTACTGCGCCGTGCGCGACGGCGACGTGCTGCGCCTGGCCGCGCACTCCGGGTTCCGGGACCCCGAGACGGCCCGGCGGTGGCGCCTGCCGGTCGGGCAGGGGATCGGCGGCCGGGTGGTGCAGAGCGGCGAGACGGCCGTCGTCCGCGACTACCAGCACGACCCGCGCCGGGAGCGCCACTCGAAGTCGCTGATCGACGCCGAGGGCCTCCGCTGCTCTATCGCGGTCCCCATCCGCTCGGGCGGCGCCGTCGTGGGAGTGCTCTACGCCGCCGAGCACCTCCTGCGCCGCTTCACCTCCGGCGAGGTGGAGCTGATGACGCTGTTCGCCCGCTCGGTGGGCGCCGCGCTGGACGCGGTCGAGCACCGGCAGGCGCTCGGCCGGCGCCTCGCCGCGGCCGAGGAGCGGGCGATCCGGATGGACGCCGGCCGGCGCCTGTTCGGGGAGGTGGCGGCGGCGCTGGCCGGCGGGCGCCTCGAGGCGGCCTTCGGCGTCCTGGACGGCAGCCTGGGGTGCGCGGTCGAGCTGCGCGACCCGTTCGGGCACGTGGTCACCCAGGTCGGCGAGCCGCTCCCCGGCAGGGAGACGCGGTTCGCCGTGCGCGCGGGGCGCCACCGGCTGGGCGCGATCGCGGTGTCCCGCGCGGCGCCGCTCGACGAGGCGGAGCACGCCTGCCTGGAGCAGGTGGCGCAGCTCGTGGCGCTGTGGCTGCTCCGCGAGCGGACGGCGCTGGAGGACGAGCTGGGGCTGGGCTCTCGCTTCCTGGACGACCTGCTCCACGGGCGCCTGGGCGACGAAGTGGTGGTCGCCCGCCAGGCCTCGATCCTGGGCGTCGACCTGGATGTGCCGCGGGCGGTGCTGTGCGTGGGCCTGCGGCTGGAGCAGCCGGACCCGGGGGCCCTCGTCACCCGCCAGGCGGCCGACGTCCTGCAGCGCGTGGCCGCCGCCCGGCGCCTGGAGCCGGTCCTCGACCTGCGCGGCCGCAACGCCGTGCTGCTCGTCCGGGCCGAGGGCCCGGCGAGGTCGCTGCGCGAGGCCGTCGGGGCGTTCCTCGGCGCCGCGGCGGCGGCGCTGGGCGGGGTGCGCCTGGCCGGCGGCCTGGGCCGCGTCTGCCACGGGCTGGGCGACTACGCCGAGTCATATCGCGAGGCGGAGCTGGCCCTGCAGGTGGCTCGGGGCTCGTCCGACGGGGAGCGGCTGCGAACCCACGAGGACCTGGGCTTCTACGGGCTGGTGGCGCGGGCGGTCGCGCCGGCCATGCTCGACGAGCTGGCCGACCACGCCCTGGAGCCGCTGGTCCGGTCGGACGCGCGGACCGGCGCCCAGGACGTCCGCACGCTGGCCGCCTTCCTCCGCTCGGACCGGCGGCTCAAGCCGGCGGCCGCCGCGCTGCACGTCCACGTCAACACGCTGCGCTACCGCCTGGCGCGCATCGAGCGGCTGCTGGGTGTCGACCTGGACGACGTGGAGGCGAGGTTCCAGCTGGAGCTGGCGGTGAGAGTGCTTGAGGCCCGCGGCCGGGTCTAGGTGCGTGGCCTGCGGCCGCAAGAGCTACGGCGGCGTGGCCGGCAGGCCCGCCGCCGCCACCAGGCTCGGGTCGTGGAAGTTGACGATGGTGGCGATCGCGCCGCCCTCGAACGTGAACAGCTGGAGGCTGTGCCGCCGCAGCCCGCGGCCCTCGGGACCGCCCGAGTACAGCGCGAGGGCCGGCTGGCAGTTCGCGGCCGCCGGCACGAGGCGGAAGGGCCTGGAGCCGCCCGGCCTCCAGGCCCACCGGAAGAAGGTGGCGAGGGCCTCGCGGCCCCGGTACCACTCCGGCTGCGGCGGCATCGTCATGATGGCGTCCTCGGTCACCAGGCCGACGAAGCCCTGGACGTCGGCGCCCTCCCACGCCCGGACGTAGCGCTCCAGCAGGGCGCGCTGCCGGTCGTCCGGCGGCGGCTGGGCGCCTGGCCTCCCGTCCGGGAACCGGCTCCGGAGGGTCGCGCGGGCGCGCTGCAGGGCGCTGTTGACCGACTGCACGGACGTGTCCAGCTGGCCCGCCGTCTCGACGGCCGACCAGCCCAGCACGTCGCGGAGCAGCAGCACGGCCCGCTGCCGCGGGGGCAGGTTCTGGATGGCGGCGACGAACGCGAGCTGGACCGCCTCCCGCATCTCGTAGCGCGCGTCGGGTCCCGGCGCGGTGTCGGGGACGCCCTCGAGGGCCGCGTCGGGATATGGGCCCAGCCACTCGACCTCGGCGGGCTCGCCGCCGGGCATCCGGTCGGACGGCGGCCCCAGGGTCTCGGGCAGCACCCGCCGCGCGCTGGCGCGGCTGGCGAGGGCGTTGAGGCACGCGTTGGTGGCGATCCGGTAGAGCCAGGAGCGGAAGCTGGTCCGGCCCTGGAAGCCGGCGAACCCGCGCCAGGCCCGCAGCAAGGTCTCCTGCACCTGGTCCTCCGCGTCGTGGAGCGAGCCCAGCATCCGGTAGCAGTGGAGCTGCAGCTCCGGGCGGTACGGCTCGACCAGGCCCTGGAACGCTTCCCGGTCGCCCCCTCTGGCGGCTTCCAACTCCCCGATTGTGGCGCGGGCCGCGATCACGCCGCCCTCTGCCCCGCCACCTCGACCGCCGGCCGCCTGCCCGGCATCGCCAGGCCGACCACGGCGCCGACCACGCCCAGGGCCGCCGCGACGCCCATCGCCGCGACGAAGCCCCGGCTGAAGGCCTGCGCCGAGGCGAAGCCGCCGACGCTCGCGAACACCGCGGTCATGACCGAGATCCCGAGCACGGCGCCCAGGAAGCGCAGCGTCGCCGCCGCGCCGGACGCCTTGCCGATCTCGGGCAGCGGCACCGCGCTGACGATCGACTTCAGGGTAGCCGGCATCGCCATCGACAGGCCGGCGCCGCTGATGACCAGCGGCGGGACCATCGCCGCGTACTCGATGTGCGGCGTGGCGATCAGGCCCAGCCAGCCCATGCCCACCGCCTGCAGGGCCAACCCCCCGGTGGTGAACCAGCGCTCGCCGACGCGGTCGGCAAGCGCGCCGGAGAGCGGCGCGCAGACCATCAGGGCGCCCGTCCACGGCATCAGCCGGAGGCCGGCTCCCAGCGGCCCGTAGCCGAGCGCGACCTGCAGGTACTGGGCGAGCAGGAACAGGCTGCCGAACTGCGAGGCGTAGAGGCACACGTTGGTCAGGTTGCCGGCCGAGAACTGCCGGAGCCGGAAGAAGCGCATGGGCAGCATCGGCGCCTCGACGCGGCGCTCCCAGGCCACGAAGGCGACCCCCAGCAGGACTCCGGCGGCCACGGCCCCGATCACCTCCGGGCTGGCCCAGCCCGCGCTGTTGCCGCGGACGAGCCCCCAGACGACGCCGAGCGCCGCCCCGGTGATGAGCAGGAGGCCGCCCACGTCGAGCCGGTTGCCCGGCCCGCGGCTCTCCTCGATGCGGGCCAGCACGAGCACCGCGGCGACCAGGCCGATCGGGACGTTGATCAAGAAGATCCACTGCCAGGCCAGGCCCTGGACGACGGCGCCACCGACGAAGGGGCCGAGGAACGTGCCCAGGCCGATCACGCCGGTGTTGATGCCGATTACGCCCGCCCGCTGCTCGGGCGGGTAGGCGGCGCTCAGCAGCGTCAGCGCGACCGGGACCACCAGCGCGGCGCCGACCCCCTGGACGGCCCGCGCCGCTATCAGCCAGCCCACGCCGGGCGACAGCGCGCAGGCGGCCGAGGCCGCCGTGAACAGCAGCAGGCCGGCCAAGTACGTGCGCCGGCGGCCGAACCGGTCGCCCAGCGCCGTCGCGGTCACCATGAGCACCGCGAAGCTCAGGTTGTACGCGTTCACGGTCCATTCCAGCGTCTCGATGGAGGCGCCGAGCCGCAGCCGGATCGTGCTCAGCGCCGTCGTCACGACGAGCACGTCGAGCGCCACCATGAACGATCCCACCCCGACCAGGGCGAGGACCCATCGCTGTCTCGACGTCACGTGCTGTCCCAGGGTGTTCACCGCTCCTCCAATCTGCGAGAGATCCCGCACGGGCCGTCCCGGGGTGCGCGCCGTGCGTGCGTTCACAGATAGGGACCGGCGAGCAGCCCGAAACTCATCGGTCCGGGCGCCGGAGCCGGGGTCAGCGCGGGCTCAGCCCGGGATGACGCAGGCCCCCGCCTCCTGCGACCAGTAGGCCTGCACGGCGACGCCGTCGACCGAGCCGGTCACCCCCTCGCAGACATCGCCGATCTCGCACCACCCGGCCGCCGAGCACACGCCCGGGTCGCCGAGGACCGCGCTGCCCTCGGGGTCGGTGGCCGATTCCACGAGCTCGTGGGACAGGATCGTCGTGATGCCGTCCAGGCTCCCGTCGTTGGTCACCCAGGCGTAGTAGGCCTTGCCAGCATCCACGTCGAAGGGTGGGTCGAACCCCACGTACAGGAAGTAGGCGTGCTCGCCGATCAGCGACGACTCCTGACAGGCGACCCCGGGGGGCAGGATGACGCAGTAGAGCAGCTGGGCGACCTCGTCGGGCTCCGGCACCGTCCCGTCCGAAATCAGCCCGGAGAGCAGCTCGCTCACGTCGTGGCTGGTGAAGACGGCCTGCGGGTCGGACGCGGCGGCCACCGTCGTGCCCTGCAGCGCCGGGCCGCCGATGCCACGGTACTGCTGCAGGCCCGACGCGTAGCCGCTGACCAGGAGCTGCGTCACGGCCTCCACGACCTGGTCAGCGGACGGGGACGCGCCGGCGGACCACGCCGAGCCCCAGAAGACCAGGTGCACCTGCATCCGGTCGAACACCAGCCCCCCGTGGTCGCGGAAGGCGGTGCCGCTCGCCCCCGCGTCCGCCGCGTTCGCGCCGGAGGTCACCCTCCCCGCACCCGGAGCCAGCCTTACCACGCGTCGAGTCGGCCTGTCACCCATCTCCCGGCCAGCATATGGACGCGCCTGCCCCGTTCGCCCGGGAACTTGTCCCGGGCCGCTGGGCCAACCGTCCCCGGTCGCCCGTGAGGACCCATGGGCAGCCGCCGCCGTAGTCGGCCTCCGCTGGCGGCAGCTGCAAGCCGCAGTGGCGCCGGGCAGCGGGCTCGGGCTCCCCCTCCTGGCAGGAGGCCTCCTGCTGTACGCGGCCGGCCTCCGGTCCGGCGTCCACGCCGCCGCCGGCGCGTCGTTCCCCCTGACGGTGGTGGGCGCCGCGGCGTACCTGTACGGCGTGTCGGTGGCGCGGCTGCTCGCACCTCCGGCGGCCCTGGCCGGCGTCGCCCTCAGCCTCTATCGGGGCCTGCTGGCGCCGCTCGGCTTCGCCCTGCAGGACCTCACGGCGCGTGGCTCCGCCACGCTGGCGGCGCTGGGCGGCGTGCCCGTCCGCCGCTCTGGCGTCGACCTGTTCGTGGGCGACACCCACTTCGTGGTCGCCGAGTCCTGCAGCGGCATGGACTCCCTGCTGGCGCTGCTGTCCCTCGGCTTCCTCGTCGCCATCCTGGCGACCGCCCGGTGGCCGCGCCGGCTGCTGCTGCTGGCGCTGGTCGTGCCGGTGGTCCTCGCGGCCAACGTCTTCCGGGTGGCGGTCGTGCTCGCGCTGTCGGAGCGGTTCGGGGCCGCCGCCGGCGAGGGGCTGCCGCACGAGGCGCTCAGCGCCCGCGTCTTCCTCGCCGCGAGCCTGGCCCTCTGGCTCGCGTGCCTCATCCTGCGATGCCAGCCTCGATTCGACGCCACGCCGTCGTCCTCCTTCTGATCCTGGCGGCCGCGGCCGCCGGCGCCGCGTCGGCAGGCCGGGACCAGCGCAGCCCGGCCCTGCCGGCGGTCGCGACGCTCGTCGGCGACAGCGCGTGGCAGGTCGAGACGGCCTACGCGCCGGGCGACGCGGGCGGCCCCTTCCAGGAGTGGCAGGTGCGGGACGGGGCGGGGACGGAGGCCCTGCTCTACGTCGGCGCGACCTCGCACGCGCAGACGATGGTCCGCTGGACGGGCGAGCTCGGCTACCATGGCGAGGGCTACGCGGTGGCGGCCCGCTCGCGCGAGACGATCAGCCTCGGCGACGGCTCCGCGAGGACGGTCAGCCGGGTCCTCGTCGAGCGCCTGGACGACCGCCGCCTGCTGGAGTACGCGGTGGCCGGCCCGGACGGCGTGGCGGCCTCCGGGACGGACGGCCTCGCCGGAACGGCCTGGGCCGCGCTCTCCGGCCGGGCCGGCCCGTACTACATGGTCCGCGTCTCCGCGCCTGCCGGCGCCGGCGCGGCGGCGGACGGGCTGCTCGCCCGGGTGCTGCCCCGGCTGTCGGACCTGGCGCGGGCCGGCTGACCGGCGGGCCGCGGGAGCCGGCTCCCTGGCGCTGCGTCGACCAGGTCTTCATGACGGATCGCGACGGCGACCGAGGAGCCTGACGCCTGTGACATCCCTGGAGGAGAGGCCATGAGCCCCGAGAACGACCCGTCCACCACCCCCCGCCCGACCCGGCGAACCGTGCTCAGAGGCGCTGCCGCGTTGGCCGGGCTGGCCGCCGCCGGGGCGCCCGGCGTGCGCGTCTTCGCGGCGTCCTCCGCGGACGACAGCGGCGGTGGCGGGGCGAACGTC